>NZ_CACSJV010000018.1:0-70033 GCF_902706105.1 Curtobacterium sp. 18060
CCGCCGCACCCGTTCCGCGACAGTTCACGAGTCGATCGACGCGTGGTCTGTCGCAAGAGTGGTGCGGGCGCTGGAGCGGCGCGGGGGCGCTAGCGGCGGGCGGGCTTGGGGAACGTGGCGCGCATGTGGTCGGTGGTGAGCACGTCGCCGATGCCGATCATGAACAGTGAGAACACGATCTGCTCGATCACCATCCAGAACGGGTACAGCCCGGGGATCGCCGCCACGATGAGCGTCACGATCGGGAAGATCCGACTGAACAACCGCACCCGCTGGTACGCCCAGTAGTACCCGAGCTGTGCCCGCCACGCGAACACGTAGAGCGTCAGGGTGATGAGCAGCACGACCGTCGCCCGGAACCACACCGCCCACGGCACGGTCTCCCCCGCGCGCGTCAGCAGCACTGCCACGACGATCGCGGCGAGTCCGACGATCGTCTCCGCGACGAGCAGCCACCGGATCCACCGGAAGGAGCGCACGGTGTCGGGGTGCTCGAGCATGTCCTGGCGGATGACGTACCCGCCCTGGCGACCTCCGGCCAGCCGGTCGAGCCGCAGCCGGCACCACAGACGGTCGGCGAGGCCACCGAGTCCGTCGTTGCGCTGCGTCACCAGTACATCGTGCCGCATCGAGCGACCACCGGCGTACCGCGCCGTCGCCGACCCCAACCCCGACCCCGACGCCGACGCCGAACGACGTCATCGAGGTCGCACGACGTCGACGATGTCGTTCCGGGTCGGCGCGGGACCGCCCAGCCGGCTCAGTCGCTCGGCACGAGCGCCGCGCCACCGAGCACGGTGCCGCTCGCCGCATCGAGCAGGACGAGGGAGCGGACCTCGTCGGGCAGTGTCCACGGGTCGCTCAACACGACGGTCAGTCCCTGCTCGACGCCGGCGGCCTGGAACACGTCGAAGGACTCCCCCGCCGGGGTCCACTCCGGGTCCTTGCCTCCGGTGACGGTCCCACCGGACAACACGACGTCGACGGGGCCGCTCGTGCCCGTCTTCAGGCGCGAGATGTCGACCGCGAGGGTCGCGTCACCCGTGTTCGCCGCGATGTGGACGTGTCCAGAGGCAGCGGCGCCGTCGATGCCGACGATGTCCCCGGAGACCGGCGGGACACGGCGCCACCACGGCTCGATCGGCGACGAATCGACGGGTTGCACGGCCGGGGACGCCTCGGGCAGGGGCACGCCGAGGCCGTTCGAGGGTCGCAGCCCCTCCGCGGGCGACTGCGCGGGCTCGGGCGCGGCACGGTCGGAGCGGGTGACGGTGTCGTCCTCGGGCGGTGCGTGCGAGACCGCCCAGAGTGACACCGAGCCGACGACGACCACGGCGACGAGGGCACCCACCAGGGCGAGCCGACGTCGATCCGTTCCCCACCGCCCGATGCGCACGCTCCCATGATGCCGCGCCGACGCTGCGGACGCGCTCCGGGCCTCCCGGCCGAACGCGAAGGCGAACGCGAACGCACAACGCGCCCCGTGCAGACGGGACGCGTTGTGTGTGACGGAGCTGCGACTCAGCGCTTCCGGCGCTCGCGCACCCGCATGTTGACGTTGATCGGCGTGCCGGAGAACCCCCAGACCTCGCGGAGTCGACGGGTGATGAACCGTCGGTACTGCGGGTCGAGGAACGCCGACGTGAAGAGCACGAACGTCGGCGGCTGGCTCGACGCCTGGGTCCCGAACAGGATGCGGGGCTGCTTCCCGCCGCGCACGGGGTGGGGGTGCTCCTGGACGAGCTCGGCGATGAAGGCGTTGACCTTGCCCGTCGGGATGCGGGTGTCCCACGACGCGAGGGCGGTCTCGAGCGCCGGCACGAGCTTCTCGAGGTGGCGGCCGGTGCGGGCCGAGATGTTCACACGCGGGGCCCAGGCGACGTGCGCCAGGTCCTGCTCGATCTCGCGCTCGAGGTAGCGGCGGCGTTCGTCGTCGAGCAGGTCCCACTTGTTGTAGGCCAGGACGAGCGCACGGCCCGACTCGAGCACCAGGTCGATGATGCGGAGGTCCTGCACGGAGACGGGCTCGGTGACGTCGAGGACGACGACGGCGACCTCGGCCTTCTCGAGCGCCGCGGTGGTGCGGAGCGACGCGTAGAAGTCGGCGCCCTGCTGCATGTGGACGCGCTTCCGGATGCCGGCGGTGTCGACGAACCGCCACACCTTGCCGCCGAGCTCGATCTGCTCGTCCACCGGGTCGCGGGTGGTGCCGGCGATGTCGTTCACGACGACGCGCTCTTCACCGGCGGCCTTGTTGAGCAGCGAGCTCTTGCCGACGTTCGGGCGGCCGAGGATCGCGACGCGGCGGGGGCCACCGACCTCCTGCTTGGCGACGGCCGAGGTGTCGGGCAGCGTCTTGATGATCAGGTCGAGCAGGTCCGCGACGCCACGGCCGTGCAGGGCCGACACGGGGTGCGGCTCGCCGAGCCCCAGGTTCCAGAGCTCGTAGGCGTCGAGTTCGCGGCGCTCGTCGTCGGCCTTGTTCGCGACGACGATGACGGGGCGGTCGGTGCCGCGGAGCATCTTGACGACGTGCTCGTCGGTGGCGGTGATGCCGACCGTGACGTCGACGACGAACAGCACGGCGTCGGCGAGGTCGATCGCGACCTCGGCCTGCGCGGCGACCGAGGCGTTGATGCCCTCGGCGCCGGGCTCCCAGCCGCCCGTGTCGACGAGCGTGAAGCGCTTGTCGTTCCAGTCGGCCTTGTAGCTGACGCGGTCACGCGTGACGCCGGGGACGTCCTGCACGACGGCCTCGCGACGACCGAGGATGCGGTTGACGAGCGCGGACTTGCCGACGTTCGGGCGGCCGACGATCGCGAGCACCGGGTAGGCGGGCAGGTAGTGGACGCCGTCCTCGCCGACCTGACCGGCCTCGAGCAGGGCGAGGTCTTCGTCCTCGAGGTCGTACTCCTCGAGTCCGGCGCGGAGCGCGGTCGCGCGCTGCTCGGCCTCGGCCTCGTCGAGTCCGGCGAGCCGCTCGCCGAGGGCGTCGTCGTACTGGGGGAAGTCGTCGTTGTCCGGGTTGTCCAACTGAGCCATGGTGGGTTCCTCGCGAGCGGCCGGAGCCGCGGTGTCGGTGGCCGTTCCCGGCCGGGCCGGAGATCCGGCCGTGGTGTGACCAGGCGGCCGAGGCCGTCCGGTCGTGCGTCAGTGCGTGGCCGCGCGGGCCAGGTCGACGACCGCCTGCACGGTCTGGTCGAAGTCGAGGTCGGTGGAGTCGAGCGTCGTGACGCCGTCTGCGGCGTTCATGAAGTCGACGACCTTCGCGTCCGCCGCGTCTCGACGAGCGAGTGCGGCGGAGGTCTCTGCGGCCGACTGGGTCGTGACCTCCGCCGAGCGCCGGGCCATTCTAACGGACTCGTCGGCCGTCAGCAGGATCCGGACCTCGGCGTCGGGTGCGACCACCGTGGTGATGTCCCGACCCTCGGTGATGATGCCCGGTGCGTCGGTCTTCCGCATGACGTTCCGGAACAGCTGCACGAGGCGGTGTCGGACGTCGGGGAGCTTCGCGATGTGCGCCACCGCGCCCGTCACGTCCGGGGTGCGGATCGCGTCGGTGACGTCGGTCTCCCCCACGCGCACGTAGTAGTCGTCGGGGTCGGTGCCGATGGCGTAGTCGAACGTGTCCCAGCTCGCCAGGATCGCCGCCGCGTCGTCGAGGTCGACCCGCTGCTGCAGGGCGTGCCAGGCGAGGGCGCGGTAGGCGGCGCCGGTGTCCTGGTAGCCGTAGCCGAGCGCACGGGCGGCCGCGCGGGAGACGCTCGACTTGCCGCTGCCCGCGGGGCCGTCGACCGCGATGACGATCTTGGCCACGTAGGCGCCGTCGATGAGACCGGCCGGTACCGGGGCGCTGGTCGAACCGGGCTCGCCGCCGGGCTCGCCGAGGCCGCCGGCCGGACCGCCGAGCGGGCCGCCGTCCGCGCCACCGCGGGCGCCGTCACCGGGGGGCGGGGTCGGCAGACCGGAGTCCGGACCGTCCGGCCCGCCGGTCACGCCGGAGTCGGCGGTCACACCGGAGTCGTTCGTCGCTGCGTTCGTGTCGTTCAGGCCCATGCTGCTGCGATCCTCCATCCGCGACCCTCGAGTTCCTCGACGAGTCGCTGTTCCTGCTCGGGCAGGACCGACACCTCGACGATGCCGATCTGCGCGCCCGGTGAGTGCTCGAGGCGCATGTCCTCGAGGTTGATGCCGATCTCCCCGATGAACGTCAGGAGCGCGGCGATCTGCCCGGGGGTGTCGTCGACGAGGACGACCACCTGGGCGAAGCGCTTGGTGGTGCCGTGCTTGCCGGGCAGCCGTTCGACACCGCGGTTGCCGGCGGCGATCGTCTCGGCCAGGGTCCGCGGCGCCCCGGCGGCGGCGGGGTCGTCGAGCGCCCCGATCACGTCGCTCAGCTCGTCGCGCAGGTCGGACAGCACCCGCCGCACGTTGGCCGCGTTCGCGCCGATGATCTGCACCCACAGGCCGGGGTCGCTCGCGGCGACACGGGTGACGTCGCGGACGCCACCGCCCGCCAGACCGAGGGAGCCGTCCGGGGCGTCACGAAGCCGCGAGGCCATCAACGTCGACACGAGCTGCGGCACGTGCGAGACGTAGGCCACGGCCAGGTCGTGCGACGCCGGGTCCATCGGCACGACGGTCGCACCGACGTCGAGCGCCAGGTCCTCGACCACGGCGGCGCGCTGGTAGCTGATGGCGTCGTGCCCGGCGATCACCCAGGGGCTGCCGACGAACAGGTCGGCGCGGGCGGCGCTCGGTCCGCTGCGTTCACGTCCGGCCATCGGGTGCGACCCGATGTAGCGGGTGACGTCGGCGCCGGCGGCCACGAGCTCGGCCAACGGTCCGGCCTTGACGCTCGCGACGTCGGTCACGATGGCGTCCGGGTACGCCGACAGTTCGCGGGCGACGACGGTCGCCACGACGTCCGGCGGGACCGCCACCACCACGAGTTCCGGCTGGTCGCCGGGTTCGGGCCGGCGGCCGGCCCCGTAGTCGACGGCGAGCGCCAACGCGCCGGGTGAGACGTCGTCGAGGACGACGTCGACCCCCTTCTCGCGCAGCGCCAGACCGATCGAGGTGCCGAGGAGCCCGGTGCCGACGACCCGCACCGGGCCGCGCACGCGGCGGTCGATGTCGGGTGGGGTCAGGTCGGTCACCGGGCAAGCCTACCGACCGACACCCGGGCGTCGGTCGACGCCCGGGTGCCGGTCACGGCCCGAGGGGCCGGGCGCGGTCAGTCCGCGGTCTCGTCGTCCCACTCGTCGTCGTCGCTCTGGTCGAGGGCGACGTCGCGGTCGTCACGAGCGGAGGGCTTCGCGTCGCGGACGGTGCCGAGCAGCTTGCCGACCTCGACCGTGCCGAGCTCGCGCATCTTGCCCGGCGGCAGGCTGCCGAGGTGGAGCGGCCCGAACGAGCGGCGGACGAGTTCGAGGACCGGGTGGTCGACGGCCTCGAGCATGCGACGGACGATCCGGTTGCGGCCGGAGTGCAGCGTGATCTCGACGAGCGACTCACCCCGCGAGGACTCGAGCAACCGCACCTTGTCGGCCTTGATCGGACCGTCCTCGAGCTCGACGCCCTCGGTCAGACGCTGGACCACGGCGGGGTTCACGTTGCCGTGCACCTTCGCGATGTAGGTCTTCTGCACGCCGAACGACGGGTGCGCGAGCACGTGTGCCAGGTCGCCGTCGTTCGTCAGGACGAGCAGCCCGGAGGTCTCGGTGTCCAGGCGACCGACGTTGAACAGGCGTTCCTCGTAGCGGTCCACGAACTCGGTCAGGTCGCGGCGACCGCGCTCGTCCTGCAGGCTCGAGACGACACCGGTCGGCTTGTTCAGCACGATGTACCGCCGCGAGGAGTCGATCTGCACCGGCACGCCGTCGACCGAGATCGCGTCGGTCGCGGGGTCGACACGACGCCCGAGGGCGTCCACGACCTGGCCGTTGACCGTCACACGGCCCTCGACGATCAGGTTCTCCGCGACGCGGCGAGATGCCACGCCCGCAGCGGCGATCACCTTCTGCAGGCGCTCCCCCTCTGCCTGGAGGCCCGGCTCAGCCCCGGCAGACGTCGTCCCGTCCGCCGCGTCCCAGTCCTCGATGATCGGGCGTTCGGG
Organism: Curtobacterium sp. 18060; assembly: GCF_902706105.1. Classification (NCBI taxonomy): domain Bacteria; kingdom Bacillati; phylum Actinomycetota; class Actinomycetes; order Micrococcales; family Microbacteriaceae; genus Curtobacterium; species Curtobacterium sp. 18060. The sequence continues at coordinate 6,119 of NZ_CACSJV010000018.1, forward strand.
CGTGCCCTCCACCGGAGCACCGTGGCTGTCGCGCTCACCGCTCGGCTTCGGCGTGGTGCGGTTGCTGGCGCTGTTGCCGCCCTTGCCGGGGCGGTCGCTGTTGCGGACGCTCGTGGTTCCGCCGACGTAGCGGCGGCCGTTGTGCCAGACGCGGCTCTGCTGGCCGTCGGGGCCGCGGCGGTCCTCGCGGCTGTCGCGGTTGTCGCGAGGTGCCGAGCTGCGGTCGTCACGACCGCGGTACCCACCACGGTCGTCGCGCGGCGCGGCGCTGCGGTCATCGCGACCCCGGTACCCGCCACGGTCGTCACGCGGAGCCGAGTTCCCGCGGTAGCCACCACGGTCATCGCGCGGCGCGGCGCTGCGGTCGTCGCGCCCGCGGTAGCCGCCACGGTCATCACGCGGAGCCGAGTTACCGCGGTAGCCACCACGGTCGTCACGCGGCGCGGCGCTGCGGTCATCGCGGCCGCGGTAGCCACCACGGTCATCACGCGGCGCCGAGTTCCCGCGGTAGCCACCACGGTCATCGCGCGGCGCGGAGCTGCGGTCGTCGCGACCCCGGTACCCACCGCGGTCGTCGCGCGGAGCCGAGTTACCGCGGTACCCACCACGGTCGTCACGCGGGGCCGAGCTGCGGTCGTCGCGACCCCGGTAGCCACCGCGATCGTCACGCGGCGCGGAGTTCCCGCGGTACCCACCGCGGTCATCGCGCGGAGCCGAGCTGCGGTCATCGCGCCCGCGGTAGCCACCACGGTCATCGCGCGGCGCGGAGTTTCCGCGGTAGCCGCCACGGTCGCCGCCGCCGGCACGGTCGTCACGGCCGCGGTACCCACCGCGGTCGTCACGCGGAGCCGAGTTGCCCCGGTACCCGCCACGGTCGTCGCGCGGAGCCGAGCTGCGGTCGTCACGGCCGCGGTACCCACCACGGTCATCACGCGGCGCGGAGCTACGGTCATCGCGACCCCGGTACCCACCACGGTCGCCACCGCGGTCGTCGCGCGACTGGTAGCCGCCACGACGGTCGTCGTCACGCGGCGGACGTGCGCCCCCGCGGTCGTCGCGCCCGTACCCGCCGGAGCGGCCACCGGCACTGGAGCCGGCCCCGCCGCGGCCGGGAGCCGAACGCCCGGGGCGATCCGGGCCTCCTGAGCGTCCGTTGCGGTCGTCTCGGTCTCGGGGCGCGCCGCGCCCCCGGTCGTCAAACCCGGCCATCGGGGATCCCTTCGTTCTGCCCGAAGCCGTCCGCACCGTCGTCCAGGAGGGGCGAGATGAGCGGCAGCTCGTCGAGCGAGTTGATGCCGAGCTGCTGCAGGAGCAGATCGGACGTGACGTAGTTGATGGCGCCGGTCTCGGAGTCGGTGAACGACTCTTCGATGAGACCGCGCGCGACCAGCGTTCGGACGACGCCGTCGACGTTGACGGCGCGGATCGACGCGATCTGGGATCGCGTGATCGGTTGCTTGTAGGCGACGACCGCGAGGGTCTCGAGTGCGGCCTGCGACAGGCGCGAGGGACGCTCGGCCTCGACGAACTGCTCGACGACGGCGTCCAGGTCCTGGCGGACGTAGAAGCGCCAGCCGCCGCCGACCTCGCGGAGTTCGAACCCGCGGCGGGTGGTGCCGTCGACGCCGTCGAAGTCCGCGACGAGGCGTTCGACGGCCTGGCGGACGGCGGGGACGGGGGCGTTCACGGCGGCGCCGAGCGCGACGAGCGACTGGGGCTCGTCCGCGATCATCAGGATCGCCTCGAGCTGGCGGTCGATCGGGATCGCCGGGTGCGCCTGCGGGGCGCGGTCGTGCTCGGCGTGCTGGCCGTGCTCAGCGTGCTCGGCGCGCTCGTGCATCTCGTGCTCGATCGCGCGGGCGTCGGCCATCTCGTCGGCGCCGCCGGGTTCGGCGCTGGACGTGTCGTGCACGTCATCCGTCATAGTCGGCTCCCAGGTTGGCGAGGCTCTCGTCGGACCAGTCCTCGGCGGTCCATCGGAGCGTGAGTTCCCCGAGCGGCTCGAGTTGTTCGAACGAGATCGATGCGTTCCGGTACAGCTCCAGGATCGCGAGGAAGCGAGCCACCACGATACCCGTCTGGTCGACGCCCGCGACCAGTTCGCGGAACGAGACCCCCTCGCCGTCGCGTGTCCGCAGGATCGAGACGACGATCGCGGCCTGTTCGCGGATGCTGATGAGCGGCGCGTGCAGGTGGTCGAGTCCGACCGTCGGGATCTCCCGCGGGGCGAACGCCAGCGCTGCCAGTGCGGCGAAGTCCTGTACCGAGAGCGTCCACACGAGCTCGGGCGTGCGGGCGCGGAACCGCTCCTCGAGCCGGACGCTCCGGACGTGCCGACGCGACTCCACACCCCAGCGTTCGCCGAACCAGTCGGCGGCCTGCTTGAACGCCCGGTACTGCAGCAGCCGCGCGAACAGCAGGTCGCGGGCTTCGAGCAGGGCGACGTCCTCGGCGTCGACGAGCTCACCCTGCGGCAGCAGCCCGACGATCTTCAGGTCGAGCAGGGTGGCGGCGACGACGAGGAACTCGCTCGCCTCGTCGAGTTCGTCCGCCGACTCGGCCTGACGCACGTACTGGATGAACTCCCCCGTGACCGCGCCGAGCGAGACCTCGGTGATGTCGAGCTCGTGCTTCGTGATGAGCGACAGCAGGAGGTCGAACGGGCCGTCGAAGTTGGTGAGTCGGACCCGGAACCCCGACTCAGGCGACGGCGCCACGCTGGACGAGCTCTCGTGCGAGCTGCCGGTAGGCGTGGGCGGCGGCGTGGTCCGGCGCCGTCTGGGTGATCGGTCGAGCGGAGACCGTGGCGTCCGGGAACTTCACGGTGCGCCCGATGACGGTGTCGAGGACCCGGTCGTCGAACGTGTCGACGACGCGCTCCATGACCTCGCGCGAGTGCAGGGTGCGCGAGTCGTACATGGTGGGCAGGATGCCGTCGAGCGTCAGCGCCGGGTTGAGGCGGTCGCGCACCTTGTCGATCGTCTCGATGAGCAGGGCGACACCGCGCAGGGCGAAGAACTCGCACTCGAGCGGAATGAGCACCCCGTGCGCCGCGGTCAGGGCGTTGACGGTGAGCAGGCCGAGCGACGGCTGGCAGTCGACCAGGATCACGTCGTAGTCGTTCGCGACCTTGCGCAGCACGCTCGCCAGGATCTGCTCGCGGGCGACCTCGTTGACCAGGTGCACCTCGGCCGCGGACAGGTCGATGTTCGCCGGGATCACGTCGAGCCCCGGAGTGTTCGTCGGCTGGATGACCTGGATCGGGTCCTTCACGGCGCCCATGAGCAGGTCGTAGACGGTGTGGATGTCGTGCGTGCGGACACCGAGGCCCGCGGAGAGCGCACCCTGCGGGTCGAAGTCGACGGCCAGGACCTTGCGGCCGTACTCCGCCAGGGCTGCACCGAGGTTGATCGCCGTGGTGGTCTTGCCGACGCCGCCCTTCTGGTTGCAGAGGGCGATGATGCGCGCAGGGCCGGTGCTGTCGAGTTCCTCGGGCACGGGGAACTCCCGGACAGGACGACCCGTCGGACCGATGGAGGTCGCGCCGGTGGGGTTGGTCGTCGGGTTCGTGCTCACCCGGCCATCGTACCGGCGACGTCGGCCGGCCCGGGGCCGCACCGCCGCGCGCGGCCGGGTCTGCGTTGCTCGTGGCCGGGTCGGCTTTGCTCGTGGCCGGGTGCTTGGCCGACGCGGTCGCCGCTCAGGCTGCCCGCAGGGCCACGCGCATGCTGTCGACGCGTTCGGCGATGACGGCGTCCGTCGACCACCGCTGCTGCAGGCGTCCGACGAGCTCGCCGACCTGCTCGCGGTCGAGCCCGGGGTGCAACGCCAGTCCGACGGTCAGCTCCGGGCCGGCGAAGCGTCCGACCGGGTCACCGGGGGTCAGTTCGACACGGGCGACGCTGCGCTCCCCCACGACCGAGTCGGCGAACGCCTGAGCGACCTCGGGGTCCTCGAAGCACGGGGTCCACGGCAGGTCCTGGCCGAGCGCCCACACCGCGGGACGGCGCAGCACGAACTCGGTCGCCGACTTCGGGTCGAGCACGACGAGCTGCGTCTCCTCGCTCGCCGCGGCCATCGCCACCCGGCGTGACTCGACGGGCACGGGCCGGGCATCGGCGTCCCAGGCGTGCATCGCGTCGACCGAGGTGAACGCTGGCATCACGCTCCGCCCGTCCGGGCCGGCGACCGTCACGATCGAGAGCTCCTGGGTCTTGTCCACGAGCTTGCCGGCGTCGGTCTCGCCGAGGTCGCCGGCCTCGGCGATGAGCGGGATGAGCAGACGGGCGGTGCGCAGTGCATGGACGACCGCCGCCTGCGATGCACCGGCGGCCACGCCTGCGATCGCCGCGGTCAGCGCCGGGTCGGCCAGCCCGTCGTCGTCGGCGAACGCGGTGTCGTGGTGGTCGAACGTGCGGCCTTCCCACGTGAAGCCGGCCGAGTCCGCCGCGCCACCCGGGGTGTGTGCGTCGTCGGGACCGGTTGCCGCGTCCGGACCGGTTCCGCGCCCGTTCGAGATCCCCGCCACGCCGCTACTCCGAGGCGATGTCGAGTGCGGCCGGCAGCGTGAACGCCCCGGAGTACAGCGCCTTGCCGATGATCGCGCCCTCGAGCCCGAACGGCACGAGCTCGCGCAGTGCCCGCAGGTCGTCGAGCGTCGAGATCCCGCCAGAGGCCACGACGGGCTGGTCGGTCCGGTCGCACACCTGGCGCAGCAGCTCGACGTTCGGGCCCTGCAGTGTGCCGTCCTTCGTGACGTCGGTGACGACGTACCGGGCGCACCCCGCGGCCTCGAGCCGGTCGAGGACCTCCCACAGGTCGCCGGCGTCCTCGGTCCAGCCACGGCTGGCGAGGGTCGTGCCACGAACGTCGAGCCCGACGGCGATCTGCTCGCCGTACTCGCCGATCACCCGAGCGGCCCAGTCCGGGTTCTCGAGCGCCGCCGTGCCGAGGTTGACCCGGGCAGCGCCGGTGGCCAGCGCAGCTTCGAGCGAGGCGTCGTCGCGGATGCCGCCCGACAGCTCGACCGAGACGCCGTCGACCTCGCGGATCGCGTGCGCGATGACCTTGCGGTTGTCGCCCCGACCGAACGCCGCGTCGAGGTCCACCAGGTGGATCCACTCCGCGCCCTGGTCACGCCAGGTGCGCGCGGCGGCGACGGGGTCGCCGTAGCCGGTCTCGCTCCCCGCCTCGCCCTGGGTCAACCGGACGGCCTGGCCGTCGACCACGTCGACGGCAGGCAGCAGGACGAGGGGCGAGGTGTCGGTGAGGTCGGTCATGGTCCTGTCGATTTCGTCACGGTGGAGATGGTGCGGTGGAGAAGGTGCGGTGGTGAAGGTGCGGGGTTCGGCCTGGAGGCCCGTGGCGCGTCCGGCGGCGCCGTCGCGCCCGTCGCGGGCCGGGTTCAGAGCGAGCGCACCCAGTTGGTCAGCAGACGGATGCCCGGCTCGCCGGACTTCTCGGGGTGGAACTGGGTCGCGGTGAGCGGCCCGTTCTCGACCGCGGCGATGAACCGCTGCCCGTGTTCAGCCCACGTCAGGCCGGGTGCACGGAACGGGCCGTAGGCGTCGAGCGGGAAGTCGGTCACGCCGTACGAGTGCACGAAGTAGAACCGCTCGTCGTGCAGCCCGTCGAACAGCACGGAGTTCTCCGGTGCCTGGACGGTGTTCCAGCCCATGTGCGGCAGGACCTCGGCCTGGAGCTGCTCGACGGTGCCGGGCCACTGTCCCAGACCCTCGACGTCGGCTCCGCGTTCGATGCCGCGGGAGAACAGCACCTGCATGCCGACGCAGATGCCGAGCACCGGACGACCGCCGGCCAGACGGTGGTCCACGATCTCGCCGCCCTGGACGCCCTCGAGCTGGTCGATGACCGCGGCGAACGCCCCGACCCCGGGTACGAGCAGGCCGTCCGCACGGAGCGCCGCCTGCTTGTCGGCGGTCAGCGTGACCTCGGCTCCGGCCCGCTCGAGTGCCTTGGCCGCGGAGTGGACGTTGCCCGACCCGTAGTCGAGGACGACGACGTTCGGCTTCGCGGTCACAGTGCGCCCTTGGTGGAGGGGATGCCGTCGACGCGCGGGTCGAGCTCGACCGCCTTGCGCATCGCACGCGCGAACGCCTTGAACTCGGCTTCCGCGATGTGGTGCGGGTCGCGGCCACCGAGCACACGGACGTGCACGGTGATGCCCGCGTTGAACGTGATCGCCTCGAACACGTGGCGGATCATCGACCCGGTGAAGTGACCGCCGATGCGGTGGAACTCGAACCCCTCGGGCTCACCCGAGTGCACGAGGAACGGACGCCCGGAGACGTCGACGACCGCCTGGGCCAGCGCTTCGTCGAGGGGCACGAGGGCGTCGCCGTAGCGGCCGATGCCGGAGCGGTCACCGAGGGCCTGCTTGAGGGCCTGTCCGAGCACGATGCCGGTGTCCTCGACCGTGTGGTGCACGTCGATGTCGGTGTCACCGGTCGAGCGCACGCGCAGGTCGATGAGCGAGTGCTTGCTGAACGCGGTCAGCATGTGGTCGAAGAACGGCACGCTCGTCGAGATGTCGGACGAGCCGGTGCCGTCGAGGTCGAGCTCGAGTTCGACGCTCGATTCGCTCGTGCTGCGGCTGATCGAGGCGGTACGGGCGGTCATGCCCCAACCCTAACCGGCGGCTGCTCGGCGGCGACCTGCCGCATGGCGTCGAGGAACGCGGTGGTCTCCTCTTCGGTGCCGGCACTCACCCGCAGGTGGTTCGGGATCCCGAGGTCACGGACGATGACGTCCCGCTCGAGCAGTGACTCGAACGCGGCGTGCGGGTCGGCGACCCCGCCGAACAGGACGAAGTTCGACCAGGTCTCGTACGTCCGGTAGCCCAGGGCCTGCAGCTCGGTCACCATCCGGTCGCGCTGCTCCTTGATGTCGTCGACCATCGCGAGCATCTCGGGCGCGTGGCGCAGTGCTGCGACGGCGGCTGCCTGCGTCAGGACGGACAGGTGGTACGGCAGCCGCACGAGCCGTACGGCGTCGATCACGGCGGGGTGCGCCGCCATGTAGCCGACCCGTGCGCCGGCGAACGCGAACGCCTTGCTCATGGTCCGGGAGACCACGAGTCGCTCCCGCCCGGGCAGCAGCGTGAGGGCGCTCGGCACGTCGGCCGGCATGAACTCGGCGTAGGCCTCGTCCACCATCACGATGCCGTCGGTCGCGGCGTACGCGGCCTCGATCGTCTCGATCGGCAGCGGTGTGCCCGTGGGGTTGTTCGGCCCGCACAGGAACACGATGTCCGGACGGTGCTGCTCGATCGCCGCCACGACGGTCTCGGGCGAGATGCGGTACTCGTCGTCGCGCTCCGCCGGGATCCAGGTCGTGCCGGTGCCGGACGCCAGGATCGAGTGCATCGAGTAGGTGGGCGGGAACCCGAGGACGGAACGCCCCGGGCCACCGAAGGCCTGCAACAGCTGCTGGAGGACCTCGTTCGAGCCGTTCGCCGCCCACAGCTGTTCTGCCGTGAGGCCGTGGCCGAGGTACCCGGCGAGCGACTCGCGGAGCTCCGTGAACTCGCGGTCCGGGTAGCGGTTCACCGTCGCGAGCGCCTGTCGGATCGAGGCGACGATGTCGTCAGCAACGTCGTCCGGAACGGGATGCGTGTTCTCGTTGACGTTCAGCTGGACGCGGACGTGCTTCTGCGGAGCGCCGTAGGGGCTCTGACCGCGGAGGTCGTCTCGGATCGGGAGGTCTTCCAGCGTGAATGCCACCGATCCATCGTAGGCCGCTGTGGCCACCGGACGACCAGCCGTCCGGACGGGACTGCCCTCGACCACTCGCCGCGGCTACTGGCCGGAGGTGTACTTCGTCGGGATGGCGATCTGCTCGCCGGCCTGTAGCCCGGAGCCCTCGAGGGCGTTGAGGCTGATGACGTCCTGCACGAAGTCGCGCGGGTCGGCGTTCGGCGCGGTGTCCTCGGCCAGCTGCCAGAGCGTCTCGCCCGGCTGGATCGTGACCGTGTCGAACTGCGTCCGGGCGCCACCAGCGGCGGCGTCACCGGCGGACGCCTGGCCGCCGTTGAGGACGAAGAAGGCGACGACGATGAGGAGGGGGAGCGCGGCGAGCGTCGTGAAGACGATGCGGCCGCGGCGCGTCAGGCGCAGGCGGACGCGCACGGCGGGGGCCGCGGTGCGCTGGATGTCAGCGATGGCGATGGTGCTCATGTCGTTCTTGCCTTCCCGTTCGGGTGAACCGAAGTCGTGTACCGAACATAGTTTCGAATCAGACGACGCACAAGTCCTGGGAGTGGATTTCTGCGGGGTTTTCTTGCGACACGCTCGAACAGGTGTTTGTCCGGGGTTGACCGGTCGGATACTGTTTCGATCGACTGGGACAAGTCAAACGGGGACCACCGACATTCCCGCCACGGCCGCTCAGCACCGACGAAAGCGAGACGACGTGGTGGACGAACTGCGGGGCCAGAAGCCGCTGACCGCGAAGCAGCAGACGATCCTCGACGCCATCCGCGCGTCCATCGCCTCGCGGGGCTACCCGCCGAGCATGCGCGAGATCGGCGATGCAGCCGGGCTCTCCTCACTGTCGAGCGTGTCCCACCAGCTCGGCCAGCTCGAGCTCGGTGGCTGGATCCGCCGCGACCCGAACCGTCCCCGTGCGCTCGAGGTCCTGGTCGACGAGCCCACGCCGGACGTCACCGGACCCGACGTCGACGCCACGACCCTCGTGCCGCTGGTCGGCCGGATCGCCGCAGGTGTCCCGATCACGGCGGAGCAGCACGTCGACGAGATCGTCCCGCTCCCCCGGCAGCTCGTCGGCTCGGGTGACCTCTTCATGCTCAAGGTCGTCGGCGAGTCGATGATCGACGCCGCGATCTGCGACGGCGACTGGGTGGTCGTCCGCGCGCAGCAGACCGCCGAGAACGGTGACATCGTCGCCGCGATGCTCGACGAAGAGGCGACCGTCAAGGTATTCCGCCAGCGCGACGGCCACACGTGGCTGCTCCCCCGCAACACCGCGTTCGAGCCGATCCTCGGCGACGCGGCGTCGGTGCTCGGCAAGGTCGTCGCAGTCCTCCGCTCGCTCTGACGCGCCCCGGGCACAACCACGATCGGCTCGAACCACGAGATCTCGTGGTCCGAGCCGATTTCGGTTGTGCGGCGTTGAACTGAACCGCGGCCGGAGCGCACCCGCGCGACGGACGTGGGGCGGGCCTCCCGGCCGTCAGCCGGTACCGGCCGTCAGGACGTGACGGGGGCGACCACGTACGGATCGAGCTCCGCGACCTGCCGCTGGAAGACACGGACGCGCAGGCGCGTGCCGTCCTCGACGTAGTCGACGGAGTCTACCGCGCCCGCGTCGTGCAGCGTGGAGACGAGGTCACCGCGGTCGTAGGGCACGACCACCGTGAGCTCGACGTCGGGCTCCGGCAGGCGCTCCTCGATGGTGCGGAGGAGCTCCGGGATGCCCTCGCCCGTGCGGGCCGACACGAAGACGGCGTCCGACACGAGCCCGATCAGGACCAGGCGCTGTGCGTCGTCGATCAGGTCGGCCTTGTTGAACACGACGATCTCGGGGATGTCGTGCGCGCCGACGTCGCCGATGACCTCGCGCACGGTCGCGAGCTGGGCCCCGGGGTCGGGGTGCGAGCCGTCGACCACGTGCACGATGACGTCGGCCTCGCCGACCTCCTCGAGGGTGGAGCGGAACGCCTCGACCAGCTGGTGCGGCAGGTTCCGGACGAAGCCGACCGTGTCCACGAAGGTGAACTCCCGGCCCTTGGTGCTCTCGGTCCGGCGGACCGTGGCGTCCAGCGTCGCGAACAGCTGGTTCTGCACCAGCACGCCGGCGCTCGTCAGACGGTTCAGGAGCGAGGACTTGCCCGCGTTCGTGTAGCCGGCGATCGCGACGCTCGGCACCTCGTTGCGGTGACGGTCGGCACGCTTCGCCTCGCGCGCAGGGCGGAACCCGGCGATCTGGCGGCGAAGCTTCGACATGCGGGTGTGGATGCGACGACGGTCGAGCTCGATCTTCGTCTCACCGGGACCACGCGAACCCATGCCCGCACCGCCGGAGACCTGACCACCGGCCTGCCGGGACATCGAGTCACCCCAGCCGCGCAGTCGGGGCAGCAGGTACTGGAGCTGCGCGAGCTCGACCTGGGCCTTGCCCTCTCGGGTCTTCGCGTGCTGGCTGAAGATGTCGAGGATCACGGCCGTGCGGTCGATGACCTTGACCTTCACGACGTCCTCGAGCGCGCGGCGCTGCGACGGGGCGAGCTCGGTGTCCGCGATCACCGTGTCGGCGCCGGTGGCCTTGACGACCATCGCGAGCTCTTCCGCCTTGCCCTTGCCGAGGTAGGTCGCCGGGTCGGGGTTCGGTCGACGCTGGAGGAGCCCGTCGAGGACCACCGCGCCGGCCGTCTCGGCCAGGGCGGACAGCTCCCGCAGGGAGTTCTCGGCGTCCTGCGCGTCACCGTGCGGGTACACGCCGATCAGGACGACCTGCTCGAGCCGCAGCTGGCGGTACTCGACCTCGGTGACGTCCTCGAGCTCGGTGGAGAGGCCGGCGACGCGGCGCAGGGCCGCCCGGTCCTCACGGTCGTACTGGTCGCCGTCGCCGTCCCACCCGTGCTCGTCGACCGAGCGGGTCTGGATCGCCTGGGCAGGGGCGAAGATGGACGATGCTGCGCGGCGATCGGCGTTGCGCAACACCCGTTCGACGACACCGTCTGCGCTGTCGTCGTTGGTCTGGTCGTTCTGCTGATGGGTATCCGTCATCCTGTCCACAGGGTACCTCCGGCGGGCCTCGGACACACCGGGTTCCCGCTACGGTTCATCCATGGCGAACGACCACTACTTCTCCGCGAACCCGTCATCGGACACCCGCGAACGCCAGATCGACGTCACCCTCGCCGGCCGGTCGCTCACGCTGACCACGGCAGCAGGGGTCTTCAGCCCGGACGGCATCGACCGCGGCACCCGTGTGCTGCTCGGTTCCGTCCCGCCGCCCGCGCACGACGGCGCCTTGCTCGACGTCGGCTGCGGCTGGGGCCCGATCGCGGTCACGATGGCGCTGCACTCCCCCGACGCGTCGGTGTGGGGTGTCGACGTCAACGAACGGGTGCTCGGCTTGGCGCGGACAAACGCCGAGGCCGCCGGTGCGTCGAACGTCACCATCGCCCTGCCCGACGACGTCCCGGACGACCTGCGGTTCCGGACGATCTGGTCGAACCCTCCGATCCGCGTCGGCAAGGACGAACTCCACGAGATCCTGCTGACGTGGCTGCCCCGGCTCGAGGTCGAGGGCGACGCCTGGCTCGTGGTGTCGAAGGACCTCGGGGGCGACTCGTTGCAGAAGTGGCTCGTCGGTGCGCTCGGGGCAGGGTTCCACGTCGCGCGGGCGTCCACCGACAAGGGGTTCCGCGTCATCCGGGTGCACCGGACGGCGTAGGCGGGCGCGCCGCGCCGCGGGCCGCCCGCGCCGCGCCGCGCCGCCCGCGCCACTTCGTGAGCAGAAATGGTCGAGTCGCCGCAGCGCACCCGACCATTTCTGCTCACGAAGCGAAGCGAAGCGCGCCGCGCGCCGCGCGGCCCCGCCCCGCGGCCCGCGGCCCCCGCGCCCGCGTCAGACCGTCAGGTCGCCGGAGAACACGAGCTCGGCGGGCCCGGACAGCGACACGTGCTCGCCGTCCTCCGCCGCGAACATCCGCACCGTCACGACGCCGCCGGGAACCCGCACGCGCCAGGTGTCCGGCGCACCGGATCCCACCCAGTACCGCGTCGCGAGGGCCGCAGCCACCGCACCGGTGCCGCACGACAGCGTCTCGCCACTGCCCCGCTCGTGCACCCGCATCGTGATCTCGCCGACGCCGTCGTTGATCAGGGGGTCGCCGGGCAGCACGAACTCGACGTTGGCGCCGTGCTCGGGCGCCGGGTCGAGCACGGGCAGGAAGGTCAGGTCGAGGTCGGCGAGTTCGTCTTCGGTCGCGACGGCGACGACCACGTGCGGGTTGCCGACGTCGATGCCGATGCCAGGCCGGGCACCGTCGAGGTTCTTGGCGCGCACCATGACGTCGTCCGAGCCGCCGTCCTCGATGCCCAGCCCCCACCGGCCGAGGTCGGCAGCGAAGCCGTTCGTGGTCCGCTGGATGTCGACCAGGCCCTTGCGGCTGCCGACGGTCAGGGTCTCACCGGGTGCGAGCTCGACCAGGCCGGACTCGGTCAGGTACCGCGCGAACACCCGGATCCCGTTGCCGCACATCTCGGCGATCGTGCCGTCGGCGTTGTGGTAGTCCATGAACCAGGTCGCCGCGGGTTCGACGGCCACCAGGGTGCGTCCTTCGGGGATCGCTTCGGACCGCACCGCACGGATCACGCCGTCGCCTCCCACGCCGAAGCGTCGGTCCGCGATCGCGCGGATCCGCTCGGGGGTCAGGTCGACGGTGGCGTCGGGGTCGGCGAACAGGACGAAGTCGTTGCCGGTCCCCTGGCCCTTGGTGAAGTGCAGCTCGGTCACGGGACGATCCTACGGGCCAGTTCCGACAGGTCCCCGCGGTCGACTCCGCTGACGTCGAGGGTCTCGGCGTCGGCGTAGCGGCGGAACCACGACACCTGCCGTCGGGCGTACTTGCGCGTCGCGATCCCGGTCGCTTCGACCGCGGCCTCGATCGTGGAGGTCCCCCGCAGCACGTCGAGCGCCTGCGAGTACCCGATCGCGGCCCGCGCGGTCTTCCCGTGCTCGATGCCCTGCTCGCGCAGCCCTGCGACCTCGTCGACGAGTCCGGCGGCGAACATCCCCGCCGCACGCGCGTGCAGCGCCGCGACCAGCTGCCCACGGTCCCGTCGCAGGTGCAGGATGCGGGACGGTCGCCAGGCGCGGGGCGCGGACGGGAGGCTCGGGGTCACGACCTCGGATCGGCTCGCGATCTCGAGTGCCCGGATCAACCGCCGTGGGTTGCGTGCATCGATCGTCGCTGCGGCCGCCGGGTCCATGCCGCGGAGCCGCTCGAGCAGGATGCCCGGACCGAGCTCGTCGTGCTCGCGCTCGAGCTGCGCGCGGAGTTCCGGGTCGGTGCCGGGGAACGCCAGGTCGAACAGGACGGACGACACGTAGAGCCCGCTGCCCCCGACGAGCACGGCGACGCCGCCGTCCGCCTGGATCCGGTCCACGTCGGCTCGGGCAGCCACCTGGTACGCGGCGACGCTCGCCTCGTCGGTGACGTCGAGCACGTCGAGTTGGTGGTGCGGGATGCCGTGCCGTTCGTCGAACGACAGCTTCGCGGTGCCGATGTCCATGCCCCGGTACAGCTGCATGGCGTCGGCGTTGACGATCTCGGCGTCCCGGCCGGCGGCGCGGAGGCGTTCGGCGATCGCGATCCCGAGGTCGGACTTGCCCGTCCCGGTCGCCCCGACGACGGCGATCAGATCAGCGTCGGAGGCGTCGAGCCCGCGGTGCTGCGCCGGGTCGCGCTCGGGGCATCCGGCGGGGCCGCGCTCGGAGCCGTCCCCGACGGGGGCGTCAGCGCCCGACACGGAGCGTCGGCAGCCCGAGCGACACCGGGCGCGGACCGTCGCCGGGCGCCGCCGGGGTCGGCACGCCGCAGCTCTCGGCCTCGGCGCGGTCCCAGGCGTCGCCCGCACGGGTGCGTCGGATGCGCAGCGGAGCGTCGTCGTCGGCGATCAGGAAGTGCGGGGCCGCTCGGGTGATCTCGACCGTCACGACGTCGCCGGGTCGCGGGACCGCGGAGCCCTCCGGCACGGCGAAGTGCACGAGCCGCGAGTCCTCGGCGCGTCCGGACAACCGGCGGGTGGCGTCGTCCTTCCGCCCCTCGCCCGTCGCGACGAGGACCTCGACGCTCCGGCCGACCTGCGCGGCGTTCTCTTCCGCGGTGATGCGTTCCTGCAGCGCGACGAGCCGCTCGTACCGCTCCTGCACGACGTGCTTCGGCAGCTGGTCGTCCATCGTCGCCGCCGGGGTGCCGGGGCGGATCGAGTACTGGAACGTGAAGGCGCTGGCGAACCGAGCCTGCTCGACGACGCGCAGGGTGTCTGCGAAGTCCTCTTCCGTCTCGCCGGGGAACCCGACGATGATGTCGGTCGAGATCGCCGCGTTCGGGATCTTGGCGCGCACCCGGTCGAGGATGCCGAGGAACCGCTCGCTCCGGTAGCTCCGCCGCATGGCCTTGAGGACCCGGTCGGACCCGGACTGCAACGGCATGTGCAGCTGCGGCATGACGTTCGGGGTCTCGGCCATGGCGTCGATGACGTCGTCGGTGAAGGCTGCCGGGTGCGGGCTCGTGAAGCGGATGCGCTCGAGGCCGTCGATGGTGCCGGCCGCGCGCAGCAGCTTGCCGAACGCCTGACGGTCGCCGAACTCGACCCCGTACGAGTTCACGTTCTGTCCGAGCAGCGTGACCTCGATCGCACCGTCGTCGACGAGCGCCTGGATCTCGGCCAGGACATCGCCCGGGCGGCGGTCCTTCTCCTTGCCGCGGAGCGACGGGACGATGCAGAACGTGCACGTGTTGTTGCACCCGACCGAGATCGACACCCACCCACTGTGGGTCGAGTCACGCTTGGTCGGCAGCGTCGACGGGAACACGTCGAGCGCTTCGAGGATCTCGATCTGCGCCTCGTCGTTGTGCCGCGCACGCTCGAGCAGCGTCGGCAATGAGCCCATGTTGTGCGTGCCGAAGACCACGTCCACCCACGGCGCCTTCTCGAGGATGACGTTCTTGTCCTTCTGGGCCAGGCACCCACCGACGGCGATCTGCATGCCGGGGTGGTCGCGCTTGATGCCGGCGAGCTGTCCGAGGTTGCCGTACAGACGGTTGTCCGCGTTCTCGCGCACCGCACAGGTGTTGATCACGACGACGTCGGCCTGCTCGCCGTCCGCCGCCGTGTAGCCCGCCGCCTGCAGCGACCCGCTCAGCCGCTCGGAGTCGTGCACGTTCATCTGGCACCCGTAGGTGCGGACTTCGTAGGTGCGCTGGCGCGCTGCGACGGTGGCCATGGTCGTCCCAGTGTAGGTCGGGGCGACTACTCGAAGCGCACGGTCCCGCGGCCCGTCGGAGGGCGGCGTCCGCCGCCGTCGAGGGCCCGCTGGACGGCGATCCGCACCACGCCCGAGCCGTAGCCCTTGCGCATCAGGAACCCCGACAACCGACGCTCGGCGGTCGCACGGTCGAGCCCACGCATCTGCGGCGCACGCTTGTCGGCGAGCTCCTGGGCGCGGATGAACTCGTCGTCCTCGTCATCGGCGGCCTCGTCGAGCGCGGTGTCGATCGCGATCTGGTCGATGCCACGACGACGCAGCTCGGTGACCACGCCCTGCCGCCCCAGACCCTTGCGGGCGTGCAGGCGGTCCACCAGATCGGTGGCGAGGGCGACGTCGTCGAGCAGCCCGACACGGGTCAAGCGTTCGATCTCGTGCTCGACCACGTCGGGGTCGAGGTCCTGCTGGGTGAGCAGTGTCCGCATCTCGGACTCGCTCACGCCCTTGCGGCCGAGCGCCCGCATGCTGAGCCGCTCGGCGTCGGCGCGTTGCTCGTCCAGGGGACGCGGAGCATCCGCAGGGTCGAGTTCTTCGCCACCGGCGATCGAGAAGACCGACGCCGTCGTGGCATCCGCCCCGTCGTCGTCGTAGCCGTCCTGCTCGGCCCGCGCGGTCCGGCCAGAACCGTCGCCGATGACCGGCGAGACCCAGTCGGCCTGTGCACGCGGCCCGCGGATGGGCAACGGGACGGGGGTGTCCGCATCGTCCTCGAGCACGGGCTCCGGAATGCTGGGCACCGTCTGCTCGGGTTCGGGGGTGGGCTCCGCAGCTGCCGGGGCCCGGCGACGGGACCTCGCACCGAACAGGTCGGTGACCGGTGCGAGGCCGTCGTCGTCGTGGTCGGTGCTCACGCGCCCTTGCGCTCCGCGAGCTTCGGCGCGATCGACTCGACCGGAGCCTCTTCCGCCTTGGCGCCACCGACGCCGAGCTTGGCGAGGATCTTGCCCTCGATCTCAGCCGCGGTGTCGGGGTTCTGGATCAGGAAGGAACGCGAGTTCTCCTTGCCCTGCCCGAGCTGGTCGCCGTCGTAGGTGTACCAGGCACCCGACTTCTTGACGATGCCGTGGTCGACACCGAAGTCGAGCAGCGAGCCTTCGCGCGAGATGCCGACGCCGTACAGGATGTCGAACTCGGCCTGCTTGAAGGGCGGCGCCATCTTGTTCTTGACGACCTTGACACGCGTACGGTTGCCCACCGCGTCGGTGCCGCTCTTGAGCGTCTCGATGCGACGGATGTCGAGGCGGACGGACGCGTAGAACTTCAGCGCCTTACCGCCCGAGGTGGTCTCCGGGGAACCGAAGAACACACCGATCTTCTCGCGCAGCTGGTTGATGAAGATCATCGTGGTCTGCGTCTGGTTCAGCCCACCGGCGAGCTTGCGCAGCGCCTGGGACATGAGGCGGGCCTGCAGACCGACGTGGGAGTCACCCATCTCGCCCTCGATCTCGGCCCGCGGCACCAGTGCTGCGACCGAGTCGATCACGATGAGGTCGATCGAGCCGGAGCGGACGAGCATGTCCGCGATCTCGAGCGCCTGCTCGGCGGTGTCCGGCTGCGACACGAGCAGGGCGTCGATGTCGACACCGAGCTTCTTGGCGTACTCCGGGTCGAGCGCGTGCTCGGCGTCGATGAAGGCCGCGATGCCACCGGCGCGCTGGGCGTTGGCGATGGCGTGGATGGTGAGGGTCGTCTTACCCGAGGACTCCGGGCCGTAGATCTCGACGATGCGGCCGCGGGGCAGTCCTCCGATGCCGAGCGCGACGTCAAGCGCCACCGACCCGGTCTGGATGACGTTGACGGGTGCGCGTTCGTCCGAACCGAGGCGCATGATCGCACCCTTGCCGAACTGCCTGTCGATCTGTGCGAGTGCGGTCTCGAGGGCCTTTTCGCGGTCTGCCGGTGATGGCATGGGGTGCTCCTTCGTGCTCGTGTTCGGCCGCCTGTAGGCTGTCGCGTCCACGCCGGCCGGTGGTGCAAGGCCGATGGTTCTGCGACAAGGCTTCGGGCTGTTCCCGATGTCCATCAACCTATGGCTGGCCACCGACATCACTGCCGACGGTCACGCGATCTGTGGATGGAACACCTGGGCGACGCCGCTGTGGAGGAACGTACCACCGATCGAACACCCGTTCGAGCAACACGCCGAACACAGTTTCGGGCGGTGGCGGCGGCGCGACGGAGCGCGGACGCCTCAGTTCTGCGGCTCGGCCAACCCCTTGCCGTGCCGCCGGTCGAGCGGGACGTCCTGCGAGTCGCAGAGGGCATCCCACACCCGGCGGGCGTCGATGCCGGCCGCGAGGGCGTCCACGGCCGAGCGGCCACCGAGTTCCTCGAGCACGACGTCACGGCTGACCACGGACCCGTAGGCCTCGCCGAACACCTGGTCGACGGCACGCCAGAACTCACTCACCCGCATCCGACAAGCCTAAAGCGTCCCCGAACACACAGCGCCCCGGACGCAGAACGCCCCCGCCGGGAGGTTCCGGCGGGGGCGTTCAGTGCGAGGCGCTCAGCGCACCGCGAGGTCGTTGTCGAACTCGGCGACGAGGTCGTCCGGGAGCGTGTCGGGGACGGGAGTGAGTCCCTCGACGATCGCGAGGCGGTCGCCCACCTCGCGCATGATCGTGGAGATGGGGGTGTCCAGCGCATCCGCGACGGACGCGAGGATCTCCGAGCTGGCCTCTTTCTGACCACGCTCGACCTCACTGAGGTACCCGAGAGCCACACTGGCCTTGGACGCGACCTGACGGAGGGTCCGGCCCTTCTGCAAGCGGAAGTCCCGAAGCACATCGCCGATTTCCTGACGAACGAGAACCATGAGAACTCCTCCTCTCTGTCGTCTCCGCGCCCGCCCGATCCGGAGGATCGAGTTCGGGTTCAGCAACTTTAGCGTTGCCGGTTGAAGCATGCTAACCAGGCTGGCTGCCGTCCTGCTGGAGATTGCGTGAGATGTAACCCAGTGGAAACGGGACCTATTCCCGGCCTCGGACCACGGACGACATCCGTGTCAGGAGTTCGGAGACGGACGCCGTGCGGATTGCACCGCGGTCCCCGTCGAGGTGGAGTTCCCAGGCAGTGGCGCCGTCCGCCGACGCGATGCCGACGTAGACGGTGCCGACCGGCTTGCCGTCCTGCGGGTCCGGCCCGGCGACACCGGTCGTGCTGATCCCCCACGTCGCCGGCTCACCATCGACGGACAGCGCGATGCGGACACCGGCCGCCATCTGCCGCGCGACCTCGGGATCGACGGCCCCGTTGGCCGCCAGCAACGCCGACGACACCCCGAGCACGGTGTGCTTGACGGGCGTCGCGTAGGCCACGACTCCCCCGCGCACCACGGCGCTCGCCCCCGGAACACCGACGAGCGTCGATACCACCAACCCGCCGGTGAGCGACTCCGCCACGGCGACGGTCTCACCGCGACGCGTCAGGTCGGCGACCAGGTCCCGCGCGATCGCGTCGACCGTGTCGACAGGGCCGGGAGGCGCGGCGCCGGTCGCGTCGTCGGCCTGCGTCACGCGGTGGTCCGGTTGTGCTTCCACGCCTGGTACAGGTAGTCGATGCCGCTGAGCACGGTCGCCAGGAAGGCGGCGCTCATCAGCACCACGTTCACCCAGTGCGCCCAGTCACCGACGAGCTCCCACCACGGGAAGAGTGCCGACGTCAGGGCGACGGCCTGCAGCACGGTCTTGATCTTGCCGCCACGACTGGCCGGGATCACCCGGTCCGACAGCACCGCGAAGCGGAACACCGTGATGCCGATCTCGCGCACCATGATGAGCACCGTCACGTACCAGGGCAGCTCGAGCAGGATCGACAGGGCGACGAGCGCGCCGCCGATCAGGACCTTGTCGGCGATCGGGTCGACGAGCTTGCCGAAGTCGGTGACCAGGTTCTGCCGCCGGGCGATGATGCCGTCGGCGCTGTCGGTCACGATCGCGACGACGAAGACGATCGCCGCCCAGATGCGCAGCGGGCCGTCGTCGCCGGCGTCGGTGAGGAGCAGCACGAAGAACAGCGGCGCCATCAGGATGCGCACCACGGTGATGATGTTCGCGACGTTCGCCGTCGATGCCGGGCCGGGACCCTTGCGGAGCAGTCGCCCGCGCCAGGGGAACTTCGCGCCGTGTGTCGTGTCCGTGCCGTCCGAGGCGGTCATCGCCTTCACTCCCTGCCCGTCAGTCCCCACGCGTCCTCATCGGGCTCGTCGTGCACTTCATCGTACCCGCGGGTCATGTCGCCCACGGGGTCGGCGCCGTAGCGGTCGCCGTCGTCACTGGGGCCGGGCACGGGGGCCACGGGCGCCGGAGCAGCCGGCGGCTCCTCGCCGCGGAGCTTCGCGAGCACCGCGGGCAGCTGGTCGGTGGTGACGAGCACGTCGCGGGCCTTCGACCCCTCGGACGGACCGACGATGTCGCGGGACTCCATCAGGTCCATCAGGCGACCGGCCTTGGCGAAGCCGACCCGGAGCTTGCGCTGCAGCATCGAGGTCGAGCCGAACTGCGTCGAGACGACCTGTTCGACCGCCGCGAGCAGCAGTTCGAGGTCGTCGCCGATGTCGGCGTCGATCTCCTTGCGCTCGACCACGGCCTGGACGTCCTGGCGGTACTCGGGCTGGGCCTGGCGGGTGACGTGCTGGACGACCTCGGCGACCTCGCCCTCCTGCACCCACGCTCCCTGCACGCGCAGGGACTTCGACGATCCCATCGGCAGGAAGAGCGCGTCGCCCTGGCCGATGAGCTTGTCCGCGCCGGGCTGGTCGAGGATGACACGGGAGTCCGTGACGCTCGTCACCGCGAAGGCGATGCGGGACGGCACGTTCGCCTTGATCAGGCCGGTGATGACGTCCACCGACGGGCGCTGCGTCGCGAGCACCAGGTGGATGCCGGCGGCACGGGCGAGCTGGGTGATGCGGACGATCGACTCCTCGACGTCGCGCGGGGCGACGAGCATGAGGTCCGCGAGCTCGTCGACGACGACGAGCAGGTACGGGTACGGCTTGAGCTTCCGCTCGCTGCCGGCGGGCAGGACGATCTCGTTGTTCTCGATCGCCTTGTTGAAGTCGTCGACGTGGCGGAACCCGAACGACGCCAGGTCGTCGTACCGCATGTCCATCTCCTTCACGACCCACTGCAGCGCTTCGGCCGCCTTCTTCGGGTTCGTGATGATGGGCGTGATGAGGTGCGGGACACCCGCGTAGATCGAGAGCTCGACGCGCTTCGGGTCGACCAGGACCATGCGGACCTCGGACGGTTTCGCCCGCATGAGCAGCGACGTGATCATCGAGTTGATGAAGACCGACTTGCCGGAACCGGTCGAACCGGCGACGAGCAGGTGCGGCATCTTCGCCAGGTTCGCGACGACGAAGCCACCCTCGACGTCCTTGCCGACGCCGATCGTCATCGGGTGCTTCGACTTCCGCGCCGCGTTCGAGCGCAGCACGTCGCCGAGGGACACGATCTCGCGGTCGGAGTTCGGGATCTCGACACCGATGGCGCTCTTGCCCGGGATCGGCGAGAGGATCCGGACCTCGTTGGAGGCCACCGCGTACGACAGGTTCTTCGACAGCGCCGTGACGCGCTCGACCTTGACACCCGGGCCGAGCTCGATCTCGTAGCGGGTGACCGTCGGACCGCGGGAGAACCCGGTGACCTTCGCGTCGACCTTGAACTCCGTCAGCACGCCGGTGATGGCGGCGACGATGTCGTCGTTCGCCTGGCTGCGAGCGACCGAGGGGGTGCCGGAGCTCAGGGTGGTGGCGGCCGGCAGGCGGTACGGCTTCGATGGGTCGTCGTCGGTCGCCGCCGCGGAGAGTTCCTCGGGCTCGTCGACGACGGGGTCCTCGACGAGGGGGGCCGCGACCACGTCGGGCACCGCGGGGCGGATCGCCGCGGTCGGCTCCGGACGCGCGGGGACGTCGGTGCCGAAGTCCCGCAGGGCCTGCTCGGCGACCTGCAGGTCCTGTTCGACGGAGTCGTTGAGGTTGACCGAGGCGGGTTCGGCCGGTGTCAGGTCCACGAGACCGGCCGCAGCGCCCGCGTTGGGGTTGACCACCGGGGCAGCGGGTGCAGCCGCCGCGGCGGGCGGGGCCGTCGGTGCGACACCGGTGGCCGGGGGCAGCACGGGGCTGTCGTACGCCGGGTCCTCTTCGCGCCCGGACTTGTTCCGCCGCCACCACGGCACGTTGTCGCCGCCGGCGTCACCGTCGGCAGCAGCCTGCTCGTCGCCGAAGCCGAGGTCGTCGAACAGCTGGAAGTCGGTGTCGCCCTTCTTGCCGCGCTTGGCCGTCTTGGTGCGGGTGGCGGGTGCCGCAGCTGCCGCTTCGACCTCGGGCTCGGCGGCCGGGGCCGGCGCGCCGAACAGGAACGCGTACAGCTCGTGGAGCCGACGCCCGACCTTGTTCGGCGGCGTCTTGGTGATGATGAAGAGCGAGAGGACGAGCAGCACGATCGCCACCGGGACCGCGACCCAGGCGGTCGCGATCGTGACGAGCCAGCCGATCACGACCCAGCCGAGCACACCGCCGGCCGCCGCCAGGGTGGGCATGCCGTCCGCTGCGCTCGGCTGCCCGCCGAAGACGTGGCAGAGCGAGGCGATCGCGACGAGCAGGATCCCGAGGCCGATGCCGATCCGGGTGTTGTCGTGCACCGAGGCCGGGTGCCGGAACAGCCATCCGGCGAACACGATCATGATCACCGGCAGGGCGAACGCCAACCGACCGAACAGCCCGCCGAACGTGTACGCGTCGAGGGCGACCGACACGCCGTTCGTCGGGTTGAGCCACTCGACGACCGCGCCGGCGATGGCCAGCACGAACAGCAGGAACGGGAACCCGTCACGCCGCTGGTCCTTCTCGAGGGACTCCTTGCCGAGCAGTCGGAACATCGCGCCGACGCCGTGCGCCATCGCGAGCCAGAACGTCACGAGCGGGTTCTGCTCGCGGAACACCGGTGTCGGTGCCGCCTGCGGCAGCTTCTTCGTCGTGGCCTGGGTGCGCGACGAACCGCGCGTCCCGTTCCCACGGGACGACGTGGACGCGCGCGAGCGCGTGGTCGACTTGGTGCCTCCGGCCATGGGCAGAACCCTAATCCCCACTCAGGACAAACCAAGGGAGGCCCGCCGCAGCATCCGTGACGGACGCTGGACGGGCCTCCCGGTCGACCGCGATGAACGCGACTGACGCGACTGACGCGCTACGCCTCGATGACCACCGGGACGATCATCGGACGACGACGGTGCTTGGTGTTGACCCAGCGGCCGACCGTACGGCGGACGACCTGCGCGAACGCGTGCGAGTCGCGCGTGCCGTTGGCGGCCGCCTCGGCGATCGCCTTGGCGATCTGGGGACGGACGTCGTCGAACACGGAGTCGTCCTCGGCGAAGCCGCGCGACTGGATCTCCGGGCCGATGACGCACTGGCCGGTGGTGAAGTCCACCGCGGCGAAGACCGAGATGAAGCCCTCTTCGGACAGCACGCGGCGGTCCTTGAGGTCGGCGTCGGTGATCTCGCCCACGGTCGAGCCGTCGACGTACACGTA
Organism: Curtobacterium sp. 18060; assembly: GCF_902706105.1. NCBI lineage: Bacteria > Bacillati > Actinomycetota > Actinomycetes > Micrococcales > Microbacteriaceae > Curtobacterium > Curtobacterium sp. 18060. Next base: position 28,699 of record NZ_CACSJV010000018.1, read on the forward strand.
GCCGATGTCGAGCTGCCCGGCGACCGTCGCGACGCCGTCCTTCAGGTCGACGACGATGCCGTCCTGCCCGAGGATCACGTTGCGCGGCGGCACACCCGTCTGGATCGCCAGGTCGGCGTTCGCGTACAGGTGGCGGTGTTCGCCGTGCACGGGCAGGACGTTGCGCGGACGCAGGATGTTGTAGCAGTAGAGCAGTTCGCCGGCCGAGGCGTGTCCGGAGACGTGCACCTTGGCGTTGCCCTTGTGCACGACCTTCGCGCCGAGCTTCGTCAGCCCGTCGATGACGCGGTACACGGCGTTCTCGTTGCCCGGGATCAGCGACGAGGCGAGGATGACGGTGTCGCCCTCGCCGATCTCGATCTGGTGCTCGAGGTTCGCCATGCGCGCGAGCACGGCCATCGGCTCGCCCTGCGACCCAGTCGACATGTAGACGATCTGGTCGTCGGGGACGTTCTTCGCCTTCTTGGTGTCGATGAGGACGTTCTCGGGCACGCGGAGGTAGCCGAGGTCGGCGGCGATGGTCATGTTGCGGATCATCGAGCGCCCCATGAACGCGACCTTGCGGTTCGCGGCCGCGGCTGCGTCGAGGACCTGCTGCACACGGTGCACGTGCGACGAGAAGCTCGCCACGACGACCTTCTTGCGGGCGCGCGTGATGATGTTCTCGAGCACCGGGCCGATGTCGCGCTCGGGCGCGGTGAAGCCCGGCACGTCGGCGTTCGTGGAGTCCGGCAGGAACAGGTCGACGCCGGACTCGCCCAGACGGGCGAACGCACGGAGGTCGGTGATGCGGTCGTCCAGCGGGAGCTGGTCCATCTTGAAGTCACCCGTGTGCAGGACACGACCGGCGGGGGTCGTGATCGCCACGGCGAGGGCGTCCGGGATGGAGTGGTTCACGGCCACGAACTCGAGGTGGAACGGGCCGAGCTGCTCGGTCTGGTCCTCGGCCACGACGAGCGTGTACGGCTTGATCCGGTGTTCCTTGAGCTTCGCCTCGACGAGCGCGAGGGTCAGCGTGGAGCCGATCAGCGGGATGTCGTCGCGGAGCTTCAGCAGGTACGGGACGGCGCCGATGTGGTCCTCGTGGCCGTGCGTGAGCACGACACCGAGGACGTCGTCGAGACGGTCACGGATCGGCGCGAAGTCCGGCAGGATCAGGTCGACCCCGGGCTGGTGCTCCTCGGGGAAGAGCACGCCGGCGTCGACGATGAGCAGCTTGCCCTCGTACTCGTAGACGGTCATGTTGCGACCGATCTCGCCGAGTCCCCCGATGGGGATGACGCGGAGGGTGCCGGGTTCGAGCGGCTGCGGTGTGGAGACTTGTGTGGGCATTCGGTCCTACGGATTCAGGCGACGCGCGAGGAGCGCGCCGCGGTGTTCGCTAGCGGGTGGTGCCTGGCACCTTTGGCAGTGCGCCGCCGGCCGCAGCGTTGCGGTCGGGGCGGAAGTTCGAGAAGTCGGCGCCGGGCACGTCGCGCACGGCTTCGAGCGAGGTCTCGATGGCGTACGCCTCGGAGTCCTCGGGACCGACGAGCGGCAGACGGACGCGCGGGCTGCCGATGCGGCCGAGCCCGTGCAGGATGTACTTCGCCGCGACGGTGCCGGGCACGTGGGTCATCACGGCGCGGACGAGTGGCTCGACGCGCTTGTGCTCGGCGGTGGCGGTCGCCAGGTCGCCGCGGTTCACGGCGTCGATGATGGTGCGGTAGGGCGTGCTCGTGATGTTCGCGGTGACGCCGATCAGGCCCGTCGCGCCGATCGACAGGTGCGGGAGCACGTTGGTGTCGTCGCCCGAGAAGTACATGAGGTCGGTGTTGTTGAGCACGCGGGACACCTCGGCGAAGTCGCCCTTGGCGTCCTTCACGGCGAGGATGTTCGGGTGGTGCGACGCCCGCACGATCGTCTCGTACGTGATCGGGATGCCGGTGCGCCCCGGGATGTCGTACAGGATCACCGGCAGGTCGGTGGCGTCGGCGATCATCCGGAAGTGGGTGAGCACACCCGACTGGGTCGGCTTGTTGTAGTACGGCGTGACGATCATCACGCCGTCCGCGCCGGCCTTCTCGCTCTGCTTGTACAGGTGGATCGCGTGCGCGGTCTCGTTCGACCCGCCACCCGTGATGATCTTCGCGCGGCCCGCGGCGACGGACTTGCCGACCTCGACCAGACGGAGCTTCTCGGGGTCGGTCAGGGTGCTCGTCTCGCCGGTCGTGCCGGTGACGACGATGCCGTCGGCGCCGGCGGTGATGCAGTCGTCGATGTGCTGCTCGACGCCGGGCCAGTCGACCTCACCGTCGGCCGTGAACGGGGTCACGAGGGCGACGAGGACCTGACCGAAGGGATTCTCACGCGGGGACACGGGCACCAGCGTACCGGGGATGGGCGCGATGGCCGCCGTCCGGGTGGACGGTCGCCTGCCTGCGGCGCGGACGGGAGGCCCGGATCGCGTCCGTCCTGCCGCTCGCGCCCGGTGTCGCGCGCGCCCGGCGGTGTCCGGAACCTGGTTCCGCGCCAGCTGCGCCCCGCTGCGGTCTTCGCGCCCCGACTCTTCGGGGCGCGGCGCCCGCACGGGGGCGCGCGGCGCACACCGACGCGGCGCCCGCACGCTCAGGCGCTGCTCCGGCGCCACTCGAGGAAGCGGTAACGGGTCCCGGTGCGGGACACCTGCCAGGGGCCCTCGTCGGTGAGCGTCCAGCCGGCCGACTCGCCGAGCGTCGGTGCGACGGTGTCGCCGGGCACATCGACGTCGATGACGGTCTCGGACACCCGGTCGGCACGGTCCAGCGCCGCGGCGTAGACCTGGCCGCCGCCGATGACCCAGACGGGGCTGGCGGCACCGTCGGCACAGTCGAGCGCGGCGCGGAGGTCGTGCTCGACCTCGGCGCCGTCGGCGGTCCAGGACGCGTCGCGGGTGAGCACCACGTTGCGCCGACCGGGCAACGGGCGGAAGCGCTCCGGCAGGGACTCCCAGGTGCGACGACCCATGAGCACCGTGGCGTCGCCGGTGACCTGCTTGAAGTGCGCGAGGTCCTCGGGCACGTGCCAGGGCATGCCGCCGTCGGCCCCGATGACCCCGTCGGTCGACCGGGCCCAGACCATGCCGATCATCAGACGGCGACCGCGCCCTTGATCGCCGGGTGGTGGTGGTAGCCGACGACGGTGAAGTCCTCGTACTCGTAGTCGTCGATCGAGTCGCGCGGCGCGAGCTCGAGCGTCGGCAGGGCGTACGCCGTGCGGGACAGCTGCTCCTCGACCTGCTCGACGTGGTTGTCGTAGACGTGGCAGTCGCCGCCGGTCCAGACGAAGTCGCCGACCTCGAGCCCGGTCTGCGCGGCGATCATGTGGGTGAGCAGGGCGTAGGACGCGATGTTGAACGGGACGCCGAGGAACATGTCGGCGCTGCGCTGGTAGAGCTGGCACGAGAGCTTGCCGTCGTTGACGTAGAACTGGAAGAACGCGTGGCACGGGGCGAGCGCCATGTCCGGGATCTCGGCGACGTTCCACGCCGAGACGATGAGCCGGCGGCTGTCCGGGTTCGTGCGGATCTGGTCGATGACCTGGGCGATCTGGTCGACGTGCTCGCCGGACGGGGTCGGCCACGAGCGCCACTGCACGCCGTAGACGGGCCCGAGGTCGCCGTCTTCGTCCGCCCACTCGTTCCAGATCCGGACACCGTGCTCCTGCAGCCAGGTGGCGTTGCCGTCGCCGCGCAGGAACCAGAGCAGCTCGTACGCGATCGACTTGAAGTGCACGCGCTTCGTGGTCACGAGCGGGAAGCCCTTCGACAGGTCGTAGCGGAGCTGCGCGCCGAACAGGCTGCGGGTCCCGGTGCCGGTGCGGTCACCCTTCGGCGTGCCCTCGGTCAGGACCCGGCGGAGCAGGTCCTCGTACGGGGTCGGCACGGTGGGGTCGGGCTGCACGGTCTCGCTGTCGCTCACACACAGAAGCCTACGTCGGCGTGAGTAGCGTTGCCGGCATGGCAGACACGGCGGCAGAGCCCCTCTCGATCCTGATCGCCGGCGCGTCCGGTTTCATCGGCACCCCGCTCGTCCGCGCGCTGCGCGAGGCGGGCCACCACGTGACCACGCTCGTCCGGCGCGAGCCGCACACGGCCACCGAGTTCCGCTGGGCTCCGGGTCGCCGGCCGCTCGACCCGGCCATCGTCGACGGTGCCGACGTGGTGATCAACCTGGCGGGGGCGAACATCGGCAAGCTGCCCTGGACCGCGAAGTACCGCGAGGAGATCCGGCGCTCCCGCGTCGACGCGACCGACACCCTGGTCGAGGCCATGCGGCACGCCAGCACTCCCCCGGCGCTGTTCCTGTCCGGATCGGCGTCCGGCGTGTACGGCGACCGCCCGGCGGACGTCCTGCAGGACGACGCGGCCCCCGGCACCGGGTTCCTCCCCGAGGTCTGCACCGCGTGGGAATCCGCGGCGAACGCTGCCCCGGACGGCGTCCGCGTGGTGACCCTGCGCACGGGCATCGTGATCGGCGAGGGCGGCGGCGCGCTCGCACCCCTCATCCCGCTCACCCGGGCAGGGCTCGGCGGTCGCCTCGGCACCGGCGGGCAGCACTGGCCGTGGATCGCACTCGAGGACGAGGTCGGGGCGATCGTGCACCTGGCGACGAGCCCGTCGGCGTCCGGTGTCAGCGGACCGGTGAACCTCTCCGGGCCGGAAGCCGTCGTCGCCGACCGCATCACGAAGCGCGTCGCCGAGGACCTGCACCGGCCGTACCTGTTCCGGATCCCGGAGTTCGCGCTGCGCCTCGCGCTGCAGGACGCCGCCGACGAGATGCTGCTGTCGAGTCAGCGGATGGTGCCGACGAAGCTGCTCGAGTCCGGCTACACGTTCCGGTACACGCGTGCCGTGGACGCCGTCGACGCGGTCCTCTGACCAGGTCTCAGGCGCTCGATCGCGACAGGGCCGTGCGCATCGCGGCTCGAGCGCGCTTGCGGTCCCCCGCGGCGTCGTAGACCACCCCGAGCCGGTACCAGGCGCGCCAGTCCGCCGGGTCCTGCTCGACGGCGGCCTTGTACTGCGGGAAGAGCTCGTCAGCGGCCTCGCGCGTCGGACGCCCGGACGGACGCACGGGCACGACGTCCTCCGGTGCACCGCCCTCGGCCTCGAGCCGGGAGCCGAGCCGGGTGATCCGGATGCCGAAGCGGAACTCGAGCACGAGCAACAGCGCCCCGATCGCGGCGACGACGAACAGGGCGACGCCGATGCCGATCCCGATCGGGATGCCGGTGGCGATGAACGCAACGGCCCGCTGCCCGACGAGCACGATGTAGAGCGCCAACAGCAGGGTCATCAGCGCTGCTCCCCAGAACGGCGACCGGATCGCGCGACCGGCACGCGCTGCACGTCCCACCGGGTCAGCCGATGCCGAGGACGCTGCCGAGGCCCACGGTGAGCCCGCGGGCGGATCCGAGGGCGGACAACGCCGCCCGGATCCCGGCGACGTAGGCGACGTCGTCGTTGGTGTCGTGCCGGATCGTCAGGGTCTCGCCGGGACCGCTGAGCAGGACGTCCTGCACGGCCTTCACCCCGGGCAGCCGGAGCGAGTGGATCGGCACGCTCGCCACCTGCTGGCCGCGGGCGCGCTGGTCGACGTGCGGAGCCTCGACCGGGCCGACGTCGCGACGGGCCTCGGCGATGAGCTCGGCGGTGCGCACCGCGGTGCCGGACGGCGAGTCGATCTTGCCGGCGTGGTGCGTCTCGACGATCTCGACCGAGGGGAACCACGGCGCAGCGATGGTGGCCAGGTGGGTGCCGAGCACCGACCCGATCGAGAAGTTCGGCACCACGAGGACGCCCTGGTCGGGACGCTCCTGCAGGGCGGTACGGAGCTTCGCGAGACGGTCGGCGGACCACCCGGACGTGCCGACGAGGACGTTCGCCCCGCTCGACAGCGCGTTCTCGACGATCGCGGGGCTGAGCGCCGGCACCGTCACGTCCACGACGAGCGCGGCACCGCCGAACACCGACGGCGGTGCTTCGTGGGCACCGTCCTTCGACGACAGGCGGGCGACGAGCTCGAACTCCGGGAGTTCCTCGACGACGGAGGCCACGAGGCCCCCGAGACGACCGGTGGCGCCGACGACGGCGACGGGAGTGACCATGCGGTCCATCCTAGGATCGACGCATGTCAGTCGAGGTCAGGACCGTGCCGGCCGATCTGCCCGAGGTCGACGTCCTGCTCGACGCGTACCTCGACGAGCGCGAGGCGACGTTCCCCAGTGCGCAGGGCGCGTACTCGCGGAACCGCACCCCGGCGGCGGAGTTCACGCCGCCGAACGGGGTCTTCGCGGTGGCGTACGACGGCGGGGTCGCGGTCGGCTGCGGCGGCCTTCGGCGGATCGCGGACGACCCCGACGCGACCACCACGGACGTCCGGTTCGAGGTCAAGCACGTCTTCGTCACCCCGGCGGGACGGGGCAAGGGCGTGGCCACGGCGCTGATGGACGCGCTCGAACGGGAAGGCGCCGCGCTGGGGGCGACGAGCATCGTGCTGGACACGAACGACTCGCTCGTCGCGGCGGGCGCGATGTACCGCAGCCGGGGTTACGAGCGTGTCGCGCCGTTCAACGACAATCCGAACGCGACCACCTGGTTCCGCAAGCCGGTCTCCCGCTAGACGGGCTGGTCGACCGGCAGCCCGGTGCGGAGCTCCACCGGCAGGTGGGCCAGGTCGTTCAGGGCGACCACCTCGGCCGGTTTCGCGGAACGGATCCGGATGATCGTGAGCGCGGTGTGCGCGACGTTCGTGCCCATCCAGCGCCACTCGGGTGCCTGGAACGCCTCGCGCACGAACCAGCCGATCACGGCGTTGTGGGTGATGAGCAGGTCGTGCCGGTCCTCGCGCGCCGGGGTGAACCACTCGGAGACCGCGTCGCCCATCTGCGCCTGGCCGGCGATGATCTCCTCTTCCGTGACGCCGCCGTACCAGCCCTGGTAGGCGTGCGGCATGTCCGGGGTCGGGCCGGAGGGGACGCAGTCGAAGAGCAGCGTCGACGGTTCGGGCTGGATCGACGGCAGTCGCTGCGCCAGGAACGCGGCGGTCTCGCTGGGGGCCTCCAACGGCGAGTGGTACACGCCGTCGAACGGCAGCCCGCCGAGACGGTCGGCGACGAGCATGGCCTGGCGCTTGCCGCGTTCCGACAGCTTGCCGTCGCGGAGGCCGTGCTCGGCGTCCTGGTGTTCGCCGTGCCGGACGAGGTACAGGTAGTGCGACATGTCCGTGCTCAGCTGCCCATCCCGATCGCTGCGGCGAGCTCGTCCTGCTGCACCGCCCCGACCACCGACGTGATCGTCGGGCGGGTCAGGAGGTCGCGGGCGAGTTCGAGCACGCCGTCGGTGGTGACCCGGTCGACACGCTCCAGTGCGGTCGACAGGTCGGTGTACTCCCCGGTGCCGAGCTCGGACCGGCCGAGGCGGGTCATCCGGGCGTCGGAGTCCTCGAGCGAGAGCGTCAGGGCGCCCTCGATCTGGCCCTTGGCACGGCGGAGCTCGTCGTCGGTGATGCCGTCGTCCACCATGCGGCGGAACTCGGCGTCGATGATCTCGATGACCCCGGGGACGTTGTCGGGCGCACAGCCCGCGTAGACGCCGAAGGCGCCGTTGTCGAGGTAGGCGGGCGCGAAGGACGACACCGCGTAGGCGAGGCCGCGTCGCTCGCGGACCTCTTGGAAGAGCCGGGAGCTCATGCCCCCGCCGAGCACGGCGTTCAGGACGCTGAGGGACGGCCGGCGGTCGTCGCGCAGGTCGAGTCCCTGCGAGCCGCGCAGCATGCTGACCTGCTCCGTCGGACGGTGGACCACCGACAGCTTGGGCTCGATGGGGTCGGCGACGGTCTGCGGCGTCCGGCGCGCGAGCGGCTCGGCGTGCGGAGCGTCGTGGAACACCGCGGCGACGGCGTCGCAGAACCGGTCGTGGTCGACGGCGCCGGCGGCGGTCACGACGATGCCGTTCGGTGCGTAGTGCTCGCGGTAGTGGGCCAGGACCTCGTCCCGCTGGACCGCGCGGATGCTGTCCGGGGTCCCGCCGATCGGGCGGCCGAGCGCGTGTCCGCCGAAGGCCGCGGCGAAGAACGCTTCGCCCGCGACGTCGGCCGGGTCGTCGGCGGCCATCGCGAGTTCTTCGAGGATGACACCGCGCTCGACGGCGAACGCCTCGGGGTCGAGCACCGAGCCGGTCACCATGTCACCGATGACCTGCACGGCCATCGGGACGTCGGCGTCCCGCACCCGTGCGTAGTAGCAGGTGTACTCCTTGGCCGTCGCGGCGTTGTGCTCGCCGCCGACCGAGTCGAACGCGATCGCGATGTCGAGCGCCGACCGGGTCTCGGTGCCCTTGAACAGCAGGTGCTCGAGGAAGTGGGTCGATCCGAACTGGCCGTCGCGTTCGTCGCGCGAACCGACGCCGACCCAGAACCCGATGCTCGTCGAAGCGGCACCGGGCACGGCTTCGGTCAGCACACGGACACCCGACGGCAGCACGGTGCGGCGGACGAAGGCTCCTCCGGACGTCAGGAAGGACGTGTCCGGGGCCCCGAGCGGCAGTGGCACTGGCTGGTTCATCGCAGACGAGCCTACTGATGCTCCGGAGCCCACCGCCCAGTTTCCACAGGCCCACGGACTGTCACTCGAAGAGGGGTACAGAAATTGCGGACAGACCGACTCGTCTGTCTGTCCTCCTTGTGGTACAGTCGTTCACGCCGGATCGAAAGCCCCCCTAAGTTCCGATCCGGCGGCTCGGGACATCAGTCCTCGCGGCCACGAGTCCCCCCACTCGGTCGCGGAGCCGATGAACCAAGGAGCCACGCTGTGACGGTCGATTCCCCCCAACCGGCCGTCCAGCGTCTCCCTGGTCCGAGCACGAACCTCGCGTCGCCGGACGGGTCGAGCGTCCCCCCGACTCCCCGCTCCGGCGGCGCGAAGGTCCGCATCCTCGAGACGGCCACGCGACTCTTCTACGAAGAGGGCATCCACAGCGTCGGCGTCGACCGCCTCATCTCCGAGGCGAGCGTGACGAAGGCGACGTTCTACAAGCACTACGGGTCGAAGGACAACCTGATCCTCGCCTACATCCGCACGCAGCACGAGCGGGTGCAGGAACGCCTGGAACAGCTCGTCACCGACGCCGGCTCCTCCGCCGCAGCGGTCCGCGCGTGGGTCGCTGCCCTGGCGGACGAGGTCAACCACCCCGACTTCCGCGGGTGCGCGTTCCTCAACGCCGCCGCCGAGTACCACGACCCCCGCGACCCCGTGCGCGAGGTGGTCGCCACCCACCGCGACTGGTACACCGACCGGCTCGCCACCCTGCTGCAGGAGTCCGGCCACCAGCTGCCGGGCGACGGTGCCGACGAGCTCATGCTCGCGCGCGACGGTGCGATGGCCGGCGCCTACGCCGGTGACGCCATCGCGGCGACGGCAGCGCTCGGTCGCGTCGTCGACCGCGTCCTCGCCGCCTGACGCCCGGCTGCCGTCGGGGCCCCGCTCGGCTGCGGCCCGTCTGCCGTCGGGGCCCTCCCGGGTGCCGCGAAAGCGACAGTGTGCCGCGAACCGTTCGCGGCACACTGTCGCCCTCGCGGCACGGATCCGCCGACGTGACGGACATCCGTCGCTTTCGCGACCACGGCGCGGACGGGAGGCACGGTGCCAGCTGGCACCGTGCCTCCCGTCCGCACCGTGGTCGCGCTCACCGCGACCGGTCGCGTCGCGCGGATCAGGCCGGTCCGGTGGAGCTCCCGGGGTTGCCGCTCGAGACGATCGACCCGTTGACGCCGTCCGGGAAGAACCCGCCCTTGTCGATCTGGTTCGGGTTCAGGAACACCACGTTCAGGACACGCTCCGCGGTGCGGCCGTAGGCGAGCGAGTTCGAGTCCGTCGGCACGAGGTTCACCGCTCCCGACCGGGTCGTCACACCCTGGTCGTCGTCGGTCGGACCGTCGAGCGAGTCACGGGCGTCGGAGATCTTGTTCGCCGGCACCTGCAGCCCCTTGTCCGAGAGCTTCGACCGGATGATCCCGGCGTGGTAGGCCTCGACGGCGAGGATGCCCGCCGCGGCACTGAGGTACGTCTTGCTGGTGATGAGCGGCGCGGCCCCCTTGTAGGCGGTGACCCCGACGTCCTCGAAGATGTACGCACCGAGCAGGAAGTTCTCCTCGCTGGCGAACGGGTCGAAGGTGCCGGTCGGGCCGACCACACCCGCAGCGCGCGCCGCCGCGGTGAAGCTCGACACGAGGTCGATCTTCGGACGTGAGACCGTCGCACCGCCGAGGGCGGATCGGAGGAACGCCACGTGCGCGCGCTCGTCGTTCGCGATCTCCGTGGCGATGCCGCGGATGGCCGCGGTCTTGAACGGCACCTTCTTGCCACCGATCACCGGCCCCTGCGGGTCGATGCCGGTGATCATGCTGTCGGCGAGGCCCGCGCCGAACACGGCACGCAGGTAGAACTCGGCCTCGAGGTACTCGAGGTTCAGGGCGAAGTTGAGGATTGCGGCGTCGGAGACGGCACCGTCCTCTTCCGGGGTGGCGGCGGCGCGGTCGGTGGTGAGCACCGACGAGCCGAGCGCGGCGATGCCGGCTGAGGCGCCGGCGACGCCGGCGGCTGCGAAGAACCGTCGTCGGTCGAGCGCGTTCTCGGCGCTGCGATCGATGGCGTGGTGGATGAAACGCTTGTCGAACATCGTTGTCCTCATGTCGTGCTGGCAGCACGGGACCCCACCGACGCTGCAGGGAAACGGGTCGGTCGAGCCGCGATCGGCGGGATGGTCGATCGTGCGGCGAAGATACCCCCGAACAGGGGGCGCTTCCAGCGTTCCCGGTCATTCGGCGGAGTTCGGACAGGGCGACCGAACGGGCGGCCGCACCGGGCGGCCGCGTCGGGCGGCCGCCGAGGCTGCGGGTGTTGGCTGGGCACATGGCCAACGACCCCAACTGGAACCTCCCCGAGGTCCCCTCGTTCACCCTGACCAGCCCCGACTTCACCGACGGCGGCGAGCTGCCGACCTCGGCGCGCGGCACCGACGCGGGAGGCGAGGACCGCTCTCCCGCACTCGAGTGGTCCGGCGCTCCCGAGGGCACGAAGAGCTTCGTGCTCACCGTGTACGACCCCGACGCCCCGACCGGTTCGGGCTTCTGGCACTGGAGCCTGACCGACATCCCGGGCTCGGCGACCTCGCTGCCCGCCGGCGCCGGCACCGACGACGCCCTGCTGCCGGCCGAGGCACTCCGCCGCCGCAACGAGTTCGGCACCGACACCTTCCTCGGCGCCGCTCCGCCCGCGGGCCACGGCGTGCACCGCTACTTCTTCACGCTGAGCGCCCTCGACGTGCCGCTGCTCGAGGCGCCGGCCGACGCGACCCCCGCGGTCGTCGGGTTCGTGCTGCGCGAGCACCTGCTCGGTCGCGCGCAGCTCGTCGGCACGCAGGAGACCCCCGCCGCGTAGGACGACCCCGCAACGACGAACGGCCGCCGCCCCGGAAGGGACGACGGCCGTTCGGGCGCCAGGGGTAGATCAGACGGTGGCGTCCGTCGACTCCTCGCGGGCACCGCTGGAGTCGGTGTCCGACTCCTCGGCGACGACCGGCGCGAGCGACAGCTTGCCGCGGTCGTCCACCTTGGTGACCTCGACCAGGACCTTCTGGCCGACGCCCAGAACGTCCTCGACGTTCTCCACACGCTTGCCACCGGCGAGCTTGCGCACCTCGGAGACGTGGAGCAGGCCGTCACGGCCCGGGAGCAGCGACACGAAGGCGCCGAACGTGGCGATCTTCACGACGGTGCCGAGGAACTGGTCCCCGATCTCCGGGTTGGTCGGGTTCGCGATCGCGTTGACCGACGCACGAGCGGCCTCGGCCGACGGTCCGTCGACGGCACCGATGTAGACGGTGCCGTTGTCCTCGATCGAGATGTCGGCACCGGTCTCGTCCTGGATGCCGTTGATCGTCTTGCCCTTCGGGCCGATCAGCTCGCCGATCTTGTCGACGGGGATCTGCACCGAGATGACGCGAGGAGCGGTGTCCGCCATCTCGTCGGGGGCGTCGATCGCCTCGTTCAGCACACCGAGGATGGCCGAGCGGGCCTCCTTGGCCTGCTTCAGCGCTGCGTCGAGCACCGTCGACGGGATGCCGTCGAGCTTGGTGTCGAGCTGGATCGCGGTGACGAACTCCGAGGTACCGGCGACCTTGAAGTCCATGTCGCCGAGGGCGTCCTCCGCACCGAGGATGTCGGTCAGCGCCGCGTAGCGGGTCTGACCGTCGACGGTGTCGGAAACCAGGCCCATCGCGATGCCGGCGACCGGGGCCTTGAGGGGCACACCGGCGTTGAGCAGCGAGAGGGTCGAGGCGCAGACGGAACCCATCGAGGTCGAGCCGTTGGAGCTGAGCGCCTCGGAGACCTGACGGATGGCGTACGGGAACTCTTCACGCGTCGGCAGCACCGGCACGAGGGCGCGCTCGGCGAGGAAGCCGTGCCCGATCTCGCGACGCTTCGGCGAACCCACACGGCCGGTCTCACCGGTCGAGTAGGGCGGGAAGTTGTAGTGGTGCAGGTAGCGCTTCTTCGTGACGGGCGACAGCGAGTCGATCTGCTGCTCCATCTTGAGCATGTTCAGCGTGGTGACGCCGAGGATCTGCGTCTCGCCGCGCTGGAAGATCGCCGAACCGTGGACGCGCGGGATCACGGCGACCTCGGCGTCCAGCGGACGGATGTCGGCGAGGCCGCGACCGTCCATGCGGACCTGCTCGGTCAGGATGCGGCCGCGGACGACCTTCTTCGTGACCGACTTGTAGGCGGCACTGACCTGCGAGTTGGCGACGTCGGGCAGTTCGCCCGCCGACACCTTCGACGCGATGGCCTCCTTGACGCGCGACTTGAGTGCGTCGTCGGCGTCCTGGCGCTCGGTCTTGGCGGCGATCTTGTAGACGTCACCGAGCTCGGAGAGCGCGATGGCCTCGACGGCCGAGTAGACCTCGGGCGCGTACGGCGGGAAGACCGGGTAGTCCTGGATCTCCTTGGCGGACTGCGCGGCGAGCTTCGCCTGGGCGTCGACGAGGGACTTGAGGAACGGCTTGGCCGCCTCGAGACCCTGCGCGACGACGGCCTCGTCGGGCTTGGTGGCGCCGCCCTGGATGAGCTCCCAGCTGTGCTCGGTGGCCTCGGCTTCGACCATCATGATGGCGACGTCCTCGTTGCCCGCCTCGTCGGTGACGACACGGCCGGCGACCGTGAGGTCGAAGACGGCGTCGGCGAGCTGCGATGCCTTCGGGAACGCGACCCACTGTTCGCCGATCAGCGCGAGGCGCACACCGGCGATCGGGCCGGAGAACGGCAGACCGGAGATCTGCGTCGACGCGGACGCGGCGTTGATGGCCAGCGCGTCGTAGAACTCGTCCGGAGCGATGCTCAGGACGGTGATGACGATCTGGACCTCGTTGCGCAGGCCGTCGACGAACGACGGGCGCAGCGGCCGGTCGATGAGTCGGCAGACCAGGATGGCCTCGGTCGACGGGCGGCCTTCGCGGCGGAAGAACGAACCGGGGATCTTGCCGGCGGCGTAGGAGCGCTCCTCGACGTCGACGGTCAGCGGGAAGAAGTCGAATCCTTCACGCGGGTGCTTGCCGGCGCTGGTGGCCGAGAGGAGCATCGTTTCCTCGTCGAGGTACGCGGCGACCGCGCCCTGCGCCTGCTGTGCGAGCCGACCGGTCTCGAACCGGACGGTGCGCTTGCCGTACTTGCCGTTGTCGATGACGGCTTCGGCGAACTTGATCTCGGGACCCTCCAAAAGGGTGCCTCCTTGATGTGTGTTCGGCAGGCCGTGGCGACGGCACTCGATGGTGCGTGCGCGCCGATCGTTCCGGACGCATGTCTGGCCAGCAGTAGAAGCACTCGGGAAACCGTTCCGGCCCGCGAGCCACCACCGATGACCAGCTCCGTGCCCGGCCTGCGCAGTGTTGTGTCGAACATCCGGGGAAACGGTCCTCGGACACGATGGACTTTACCAGTCCACAGGGAATCGGCGGCGCGGCTCGCTGACGGCCGGGCGAGCCTCGGTAACCTGCTGCCATGCGTCTCACCCCCTCGCGGGGCGTGCTCGTCGCGGCCGCCGTGGTCGTCGGCGCGCTCGTCGCCCCGGTCCTCACCGCTGTCCCGGCGTCCGCGACGGAGTACCCGACCTGGCAGGACGTGCAGCAGGCCAAGGGGAACGAGACCGCCAAGCGCGCCGAGGTCACCAAGGTGCAGGCCGCGCTGCAGTCGGCGCAGGACGAGGCGGCAGTGAAGTCGCAGGCCGCGCTGACGGCCTCGTCGAAGGCGGACGCGGCCGAGGCGGAGCTGGCGGAGGCCACCCAGGCCGCCACGAGCCTCCAGGCCCAGGCGCACCGCGCGTCCGAGACGGCCGAGCGCGCGCAGACACGCGCCGGGCAGCTGGCGGCGAACCTGTACCGCGACGGCAGCACGAACCAGATGACCACCCGGATCGCGACCGCGGGGAACCCCGACCAGCTGCTCTACCAGCTGGGCGCGCTCGACCAGCTGTCGTCCACGTGGTCCGGGGTGATGGACGAGGCGTCCGTCGCGGCCGGAACGGCATCGTCACTGCACGAACAGGCCGAACGCGCCGAGACCGAACGCGCGACGCGTGCGCAGGCGGCCGAGGAACGGTCCGCGGCGGCGAAGTCCGCCGAGGCCGTGGCGAACGCCGCGGTCGAGTCGACCGAGCAGCACAGCGACGAGCTCTACGCGCAGCTCGCGTCGCTCCGGGACACCACCGCGAAGCAGGCCGCCGGGTACGAGCTCGGGCAGAAGGTCGCGGCGCAGAAGGCCGAACAGCAGCGCAAGCGTGCGGCGGCGGCCGCGGCACAGGCGGCGGCAGCAGCCTCGGCGAGCGCCGACACCGGCAGCGGCGGGAGCACCAACGCCGGCGGCGGTACGGGCACGAGCTACCCGAGCACCGGCGGTGTCGTGGTGGACCCCGCGGCCGCGCAGGCCTACGCGCGGAGCGCCCTGGGCTCGTACGGGTGGGGCGACGACCAGTTCTCGTGCCTGGTGTCGCTGTGGACGCAGGAGTCCGGCTGGCGGGCGAACGCGTTGAACGCCTCGAGCGGCGCCTACGGCATCCCGCAGTCCCTGCCCGCTGACAAGATGTCGGCGGCCGGGGCGGACTGGCGGACGAACGCGAACACGCAGATCAACTGGGGACTCGCCTACATCAAGAGCGCCTACGGGTCGCCGTGCGGTGCGTGGGGCCACGAGATGAGCGTCAACCCGCACTGGTACTGAGCACGACTGCTCGGCGCGTCCCCGCTCACCGCTCCACCAGCCGCAACGCCTGCAGCGGGCACATCGCCACCGCGTCCGCAGCGGCGGCGCGTTCGTCCGGCCGCACCGGCACGTCGCGGGTGCCGCCGCCGTCCCGCGCGATCGGGTAGCCCCACTCGTCGCGCGCCAGCCGCTCGGCGAACAGTTCGGTGCACAGGCCGCGTCCCCGGCAGCGGGTCCAGTCGACGTGCAGCACGACGGGACCGGCGACGGTTGCACCGCCCGGTGCGCCGCTCACCGTCGTCCCCCGACCAGGCACGCGCCCCGCAGGTGCGCCTGCACGTCGTCGTGGAACACGTCGAGGGCGCTCCGCACCATCCGCGCGACGCCGTCCGGGTGGTGGCAGGCCCCGCGCCCGTCGACCAGGGCAGCGACCCGCCGGACCTCGCCGGCCAGGTCGCCCGCCCGACGCCCGGAGGCCAGGTCGGCGACCACGTCGGCGATCCGCGGCAACCCGTTCACGCACGGCCCGCAGCGGCCGGCGGACGCCCCGGCGAGCGCCGCGGCGAGGCCTGCGGTGACCCCGACCGGGCAGGTCCGGTCGTCGAGCACGGCCAGCACGCCCGCCCCGGGCGCCGCACCCCACGGTGCGAGCCCGTCGACGTCGAAGGCCGCGTCGAGCGCTGCGGCCGGCACCCAGGTGCCGCCCCACCCGCCGAGCAGGACGGCTCGCGTCCGTCGAGGGTCGGCCGCCGGTAGCCGGGAGGCCCCCAGCAGCTGCCCGAGCGGCGCACCCCCGGCGGTCTCCAGCACCACGGCACCGCCCGGGTCGGTCACGTCGCTGACCGTCACGAGACGGGTGCCGGGAGCACTCGCGCTGCCGACGCTCCGCGCCCACGCCGCCCCGTACCGTGCGACGAGTGCTGCCTGGGCGAGGGTCTCGACGTTCGACACGAGGGTCGGCCGACCGCTCGGGCCACGGTCGGCGAGCCGCACGACGCGGTCCTCCGGAAGGCCGCGTCCTCCGGCGACGGCCGAGGCGAGCGCCGTGGCCTGCCCGGCGACGAAGGTGGTGTGGGGCAGAGCACGGACCTCGATGGCGACCGGGTCGGTGCCGGTGCCGCGCCGGCCGTCGGTGCGTTCAGCGAGTGCCTGCCGGACCCGGTCGGCGAGCCGCGCGCTCGTCGCGACCACGGCCTCGGTCGCACCGATCGCGAGCGCCGCGACGACGATGCCGTCGAGCACCAGGTGCGGTGCGCGTTCGAGCAGGACGGCGTCCTTGCGGCTTGCGGGTTCCCCCTCGGCGCCGTTGGCGATGACGATGGGGGCACCGCGGCTGCCGCGCCGGGTCCGGCCCGCCACGGCGTCGAGCTTGCGGGCGAGCGGGAACCCGGCTCCGCCGCGGCCGTCGACCCCGGCGAGACCGATCTCGTCGATGATCCCGGGTCCCACGTGCGGCAGCGGCCCGTGCGTGCCGTGGTGGGCGTCGAGCCCGGGGCCGGGGGCGGCGAGGAGTCGCTGCGTGCCGGTCGGTGGTGGCACGGTGAGCGGGTGGGTCAGGGTCATCGGAGGGCCTCCTTCGGGGTCGGACGGAACGCGGTGACGCCGGCCGTGCAGCGCCAGGCCACGGCGCCGAGGACCGCGGCGGCGCAGACCCCGGCGACCACCAGGAACCAGGCGGAGGTGCCGTCGGTCCCGGTGCCGATCGCGTGCGCCATCGCGATCGGCCACATGGCGTAGGCGGACCAGTGCACGGCGCGGAACACCCGCGGTCCGATCACCCGGCGGAGCATCCCCGTGACGACGAGCACCACGAGCAGGTCGACCGCCAGGGTGCCGAGCCCGAGCCAGAACCAGCGGTACGCACCGACGAACGGCACGACGGCGTCCAGCAGGCGCAGTTCGGCCTCAGTGTCGAGCAGCAGCGTCACCACGTGCACAGCCACGAACACGGTGGACGCGAGGGCGACGTCCCGGTGCACGAGCTGCACGCCGAACCGCGGCAGGCCGGGGAGCGGTCGTCCGCCGCGGGTCACGATGCCGAGCAGGACCGTCAGGGTCAGGAGCACGACGGCGGCGACGCCCGTGCCGCGGCCGATCACCCAGAGCGCGGTGTCCATCAGGCGGCGTCCGCCCCGTCGAAGGTGACGGTGACGGCACCGTCGGCAGCCTGGTCCTCCGGCCAGCCTCCGAGCCGCAGCACGGAGCCGTCGGCCGCGACGAGCCGGGCCGCACGGCCGCTCTGCCGGAGCCACTCCACGGCGCCGTGCCCCCGGACGACGGCGGCGGTGGTCATCGTGTTGGCGGTGGTGCACGAGGGGGCGACGACCGTCACCGACCGCCACACCGGGTCGGCGGGCAGGCCCCACCGGGGATCGAGGATGTGGTGCCGCGCGGTCCCGTCCTGCTCCCAGCGGCGCTTCTGCGTGCTCGAGGTCGCGACGGACCACCCGGAGGCGATGCGGACGTGGTCGACGGGGTCGTCCGCCAGGTCCTGCACGCGCACCTGCCAGCCGCCGGAGGGGTCCGGGCCGGCCGTGGCGACGTCCCCGCCGAGCGAGACGAGGGCGCCGATGCCGAGCCGCGCGGTGATGCTCGCGGCCGCCATGTCCGCGGCGGCGGCCTTCGCCGTGGCACCGAGGTCGAGCGTGACGCCCTCGGGGACCCGCAGGAACGTGCCGGACAGCAGGATCCGCTGCCACGCCGGGCGGTCGTCGAGCGATCGGGCCACGGCGTCGGGTGACGGGACCGGTGGCGCGTCGGCGAACGCGGCGTCGTACCCGAGGGACACCATCCGTCGGCCGAGCGTCGGGTCGACGTCCCCGTCGGACAGCCGTGCGGCGTCGACGGCCTGGTGCACGAGCGTCGCCAGCAACGGCGAGACCTCGGTGCCGCGCACCAGGTCGTCAGCGCGGGACAGGAGCTCGGAGTCGGCGCGGAACCGGCTGCACGCGGCGTCGACGGCGGCCGTGACCTCGCGGACGCAGGACTCGGCGGCGGCGAGGTGGCGGCGGTCGCGGTGGTCGAGGACGACCCGGGCGGTGGTGGTCCAGAGGTCCCACTCGGCGGCGGCGCGCACGGTCACGATCCCGTCGTCGTCGTGTCGGACGAACCGCCGGTGGTGCCCTGCGAGACGCCGGTGTCGCTGCTGCTCGTGCCGCTGTCGGTCGACGTGTCGTTCGACGAGTCGGTCGACGTGTCGTTCGACGACGAGGAGGACGAGGACCCGGAGTCGGTGGTGGCGTCGCCCGACGTCCCGGTACCCGAACCGGAGTCCGTCGTGGTGCTCGTGCTCGTGGACGTGTCGGTCGTCGTCGTGCTGGCCTGCTCGTGCCCGAACCACAGCCCCGCACCCGTGACCGTCGCGACCGCGAGTCCGCCCAGGCTCACGAGCGCACTCGTGACCCGTGCGGATCGCTTGCCGTTGCCTCTGGTGTCCATCGGTCCTCCTCGTCGTCATGACGAGGCTCCCGAGCCCACCGATGAGCGAGCCGCCAGCCGGCCGCACTCCGACCCCACGAACCCTGTGGTCCGCCTAAGAGCGGGCCGCGGGGTCAGCGGTTCGGGTCAGTGCCCGAGGCCACCGAGCAGGCTCGCGAAGTCCGCGGTCGCGGGGAGCGCGTCGGCTTCCTGCGGGGCCCGCCGGGAGGCCCGGATCGCCCAGGCCAGGTCCGCTCCGGCCCGGCGGATGCGTCCGTCCAGGGCCGCGGCGTCGCCGTCGCTCCCCCAGTCGTCGGTCGCGGCGAACACGCCGGTCGGCACCACCGCTGCACGGAGGTACGCGAAGACCGGACGCAGGGCGTGGTCGATGGCGAGCGAGTGCCGCGAGGTCCCGCCCGTGGCGCCGAGCAGGACGGGCAGGTCGGCGAGCGCGTCCTTGTCGAGGACGTCGAGGAACGACTTCGCGAGGCCGCTGACGCCGGCCGTGAAGATCGGCGTGACGAACACGACGGCGTCGGCCTCGACCACTGCAGCCATGGCGGCGGACAGCGCGGGCGCCGCGAAGCCGGTGAGCATCGCGTCGGTGATCTCGTGCGCGAGCGGACGGAGCTCGACGTGCAGGACGTGCGCGGGCGTGCCCTCGGCGACGAGCGCGGCGACGGCGGCCTCGCCCAGGCGGTCGGCGAGCAGGCGGGTGGAGCTGGGCTCGGAGAGTCCGGCGGAGACGACGGCGATGGTGGTCATGGTGGTTCCCGACTTTCGATGCGTTTGCATGAACATCGTACCGAACCGCACGCAGCACGCAACCATTCCCGGGAACGGAGAACGCCCCGGTCCTCGCGAGGAGGACCGGGGCGTTCAGTCAAGCCGTGAGGCGTCGACTAGCGGCGCAGGCCGAGGCGCTCGATGAGCGCACGGTAGCGGGCGATGTCGACGTCGGAGAGGTAACCGAGGAGACGGCGACGCTGACCGACCATGAGCAGCAGACCACGACGCGAGTGGTGGTCGTGCTTGTGCTCCTTGAGGTGCTCGTTCAGGTCGTTGATACGACGCGTCAGAACGGCGACCTGGACCTCGGGGGAACCGGTGTCGCCCGGGTGGGTCGCGTACTCTTCGATGATCTCCTGCTTGACCTTCGCGTCAAGTGCCATGCGTAGATCCCCTTTCAGTCCGTTGCGCGGTGCCCGTGCCTGATGCACGAGCGCTCTTTGTCCGCGGCCGTTCGACGGCAACCGCGCAAGACTACCAGAGTCCTAGGCGGTCCTGGCGCGCAGGCGACGACGACGGGGCGCCGGCAGCAGACTGCGGACGAGTCCGACGAGCGTCGCGCCGAGCAGTCCGCCGAGGCCGTTCGACAGCACGTCGCGGGGGTCGGCGACGCGGTAGGGCAGGTAGGTGGCCTGCGCGAACTCGATGCCGGTCGACAGGGCGACCGCGACCAGGGCCCCGAGGATCCACCAGCGCCGCGGCAGCCAGAGTGCGGCGAGCATGCCGACCGGCACGAACATCGCGATGTTGGCCAGGAACTCGGTGCGCTCGTACGTGAACCAGGTGCCGTGCGGCAGCTGCTGCACCCAGGCGATCGCGTGCAGCACGAACGAGTTCTGCGCCGAGGTGAAGACCTGCGGGGTCAGCGTCATCCGCCAGATCACCCAGGCGTACGCCGCGGTCACGGCGAGGAGGAGGAGTCGACGGAACATCCCGGCATTCTGCAACACCGTCCTGCGGGGTCGCTGGAGCGCTCCTGGCAGAAGCCGTCGGCCGACCTGAACGAACACCCCGGTGTCCTGGTCAGGACTCCCCCGCACCTGTCAGCATGGGTGCGAACAGGGAGGACCGCCGGATGCCGGAGCACCAGGGGAAGCGTGCGTCCGCGCGACGTCAGTGGCTGTGG
Source organism: Curtobacterium sp. 18060 (assembly GCF_902706105.1). Taxonomy (NCBI): domain Bacteria; kingdom Bacillati; phylum Actinomycetota; class Actinomycetes; order Micrococcales; family Microbacteriaceae; genus Curtobacterium; species Curtobacterium sp. 18060. Next base: position 49,303 of record NZ_CACSJV010000018.1, read on the forward strand.
ATCGCGGCCGCGGTCGTCGGTGTCGCGGCGGTCGTGACGACGCTCGTGGTCGTCGTGCCGCACGGCGGCGGCCCGGATGCCGACCCGACGGCGAGCGGACGGGACGTCGTGACGCGGAAGACCGCGGAGCAGGCGTTCCCCGGCGGCCTCGCGCACCAGCCGTCGGACGTGAACCAGCCGGGCATCCGCGAGCGCCAGGCCCGCGCCGCCGGGCACGACGACACCGCGGCGCAGATCGCCCGCATCGCCGACCAGCCGATCGCGACCTGGCTCACGAACACCTCGCGGTCCGAGACGCGCGCGACGATCCGCACCGTCGTCCGGAACGCCGAACAGCAGCGGGCCACCCCGGTGTTCGTGCTGTACACCGTGCCGGACCGCGACTGCGGCAGCTACTCGAAGGGCGGCACCACCGACGACGCGTACCTGCCGTGGGTCCGGTCCGCCGTCCGCGCGATGGCCGGCTCGAAGGCCGTCGTGCTCGTCGAACCGGACGCGATCGCGCAGATCCAGAACTGCGAGCGCCTCCGCGACTCCCGACTCCCGCTGCTCCGCAAGGCCGTGGACGCGCTGACCGGGCACGGACTGACGGTGTACCTCGACGGCGGCAACGAGAACCGTGTCCCGACCGCGACGATGGCCGACTGGCTGCGGCAGGCGGGCGTCGACGAGGTGCAGGGCTTCTTCACGAACGTGTCGAACTTCTACCGCGTCGACCAGGAACGCGCCTACGCCGACGAACTCGCCGACGCGATCGGTGGGGATCCGCACTTCGTCATCGACGTCTCCCGGAACGGTCAGGGCTGGCGCGGGACGTGGTGCAACCCCGAGGGTGCGGGTCTCGGCCAGGCGCCGCACGTCACCGGCGGATCGAGCCGGCTCGACGCCCTGCTCTGGGTCAAGACCCCTGGGCTCAGCGACGGCACGTGCAACGGTGGACCGGCCGCCGGGCAGTGGTGGGAGTCCTACGCGCTCGGCCTGGTCGAGAACCGCAAGCGCGACTGAGCCGGTGCCGGGGTGTCGGTGCCCGGTGGTTGCATGAGCGCATGACCCCGACCGACAGCCGGCGCTCCGTCGTCCCGCCCTACCTGCTCCACGCCGTGGCCCAGGCGGCCGAGTTCCCCCGGGCGGCGTCTGCCGCGCGCACCGCACTGGCGTCGCTCGAGCTCGTGCAGAGCCCGAAGCACCAGCACCTGGTCGCCCCGCGCCGTGTCAGCGGCACGGTCGACCGGTCGCCCCAGCGCACGATCGCCGACGCCCGCGGCACGACGACCCTGCCCGGCACGGTGGTCCGGAGCGAGGGCGCCCCCGACACCGGCGACGCGGCCGTCGACGAGGCGTACGCGGGCCTCGGTGCGACCCACGCCTTCTGGCTCGACGTCTTCGGCCGGGTGTCGATCGACGGTGCCGGACTCCCCCTCGACGCCACGGTCCACTTCGGGCAGGACTACGACAACGCCTACTGGGACGGCAGCCGGATGGTGTTCGGCGACGGCGACGACGAGGTCTTCCGGCGCTTCACCATCGCGCTCGACGTCATCGGGCACGAACTGGCGCACGGCGTCACGCAGTACACCGCCGACCTGACCTACCAGGGGCAGTCCGGGGCGCTCAACGAGTCGATCAGCGACGTGTTCGGCTCACTCGTCGCCCAGTACGCGGCCGGGCAGACCGCCGAGCAGGCGAGCTGGCTCATCGGCCAGGGGCTCTTCACCGATGCCGTGCACGGCGATGCCCTGCGCTCGATGCGGGCCCCGGGTACCGCCTACGACGACCCGGTGCTCGGCAAGGACCCGCAGCCCGCGACGATGGCCGACTTCGTCGTGACGACCGACGACGCCGGTGGGGTGCACACGAACTCCGGCATCCCGAACCAAGCGTTCTTCCTGGCGGCGACCGCGATCGGCGGGTACGCCTGGCAGGGCGCCGGTGCCGTGTGGTGGGACGCCCTGACCTCGGACGCCGTCACCGCCTCGATCGACTTCGCTGGCTTCGCCGCCGTGACGATCGACGCCGCTGGGTCCCGGTTCGGCGCCGGTTCCGCGGAGCACACCGCGGTGCAGGACGCCTGGCGGACGGTGGGCGTCCTCGTCTGAGACGATCGAGCGCCACGCACCGGCGTACGGTCGGGAGCATGCGCATCGAGGTCCGTCGTTCCGGGGGCTTCGCCGGTACCACGCGGCACTGGCGGGTCGACACCGACACGAGCGCCGACCCCGCGGCGTGGTCCGATGTCGTCGACGCGCTCCCCCGGACCCCCGCGACGGCGACGGCCGGGCTGCCGGTCCCCGACGACTTCACGTGGACGATCACCGTCGAGCGCACGACCGTGACGATCCCGGGTCGCCGCCTCGACGGCGCGTGGGCCGACCTCGTCGCGCGCGTTCGCTCTGCAGGCGACCAGTCCTGAGACGGCGGGCCCGTGCCGGAGCCGCCACGGGCCTCCCGTCCGCCCCGCGCCGGCCGTACCGCCGCGGATCGTGAGCAGGAATGGTCGCCTCCGCGCGGCGAACTCGACCATTTCTGCTCACGAAGTGGCCGCGCGCGATGCGCGAACGCGACCCCTCAGTCGACGTCGATGACCGTCAGGCGCCGCGTCGGACGGGTCATCGCGACGTAGACCGCGGCCGCCGGGCGCGCAGCGTCGGCGCCGACCCGGTCGGGGTCGACGAGCAGCACGCCGTCGAACTCGAGGCCCTTGGCGTCCGCCCCGGTCAACACCGTGAGCGACCCGGCGTGCGGCGAGGCGAGCCCGCGCACGTCGGCCTCGGTGCGCGTGAGCCGCTGCCGGACGGCGTCGACCTCGGACTCGGCGACGATCACGCCGATGGTGCCGGCACCGATCCGCGACCGTTCGGCGTCGGCGACCGACACGACCGTGTCGAGCAGGTCGGCACGGGCGACGCGGACGCGCTCGACGGGGTCGCCGTCGCGCACGGCCTCGTTGCGGGTGACGGTCAGGCCGGCACCGTCGGCGAAGACGCCGGCGGCCTCGACGATCGACCGCGGGGTGCGGTAGTTCACGGTGAGCTGCTCGATGCGGTGGTCGAGCGGCATGAGCGGTGCCCGGCCACGGCGCCGGCGGGCGAGCGCGCCGAGCACGTCGTCCCAGGTGCGCGCGGCCCCGGGCGAGGAGCCCTGCGCCATGTCGCCGACGATCGTGAAGGAGCGCAGCGGGTTGCGGCGTGCGAGCACGCGCCACTGCATCGGCGAGAGCTCCTGCGCCTCGTCGACCACGATGTGCCCGTAGGTCCACTCGCGGTCGTCGGCGGCGCGCTCCGCGGTCGAGCGGGGGTCGCCGCCCTCGGCGAACGAGCCGGCGACCTGCTCGGCGGTGACGATGCCCTCGACGCCCATGTTCTCGATCGCCTGCCGCGCGTTCTCGATGTCACGGTTGCGGCTGGCCTTCGCCGCGCGCTTGGCGGCGCCGCCGGTCGGGTCGAACGGGCCGAGCAGTTCGGCGGCCTCGTCGAGCAGGGGGACGTCCTCGACCGTCCAGGCAGCACCGCGTGCGCGCTGCAGCAGGGCACGGCGTTCCGGGGTCCAGTCCGGGGTCAGCGAGGCGAGCCAGTTCGGACGGGCGTACAGGTCCTCGAGGAACTTCTCCGGGGGCAGCGGCAGCCACGCGGTGTTGAGCAGCACGCGGGCGTCGTAGGAGCTCCGGATGTCCTCGCGCAGGACCTTCTCGTCGGCCTCGTCGACCGTCGTGCCGCGCTCGCGCAGCTGTTCGGCGAGCAGCCGGGTCATCGCGTCGAGCGCGAGCTTGTTGAACGTCACGCGCGCGGCGTTGTGGGGCTTGCCGCGGTCCTGGGCGCGCTTCATCGCGTCGGCCACGAGCTGCGGCGTCACGACGAGCCGCTCGCCCTCGATGTCGAGCGTGACCGACTCGGTCGGCACCACCTGGCGGGAGCGCACGGCGCGGCGCAGGAGTGCGGCCGTCTGCGCGGAGCCCTTCACGGCGGCGACGTCGCGGGAGTCGTGCGTCGTCGCGTGCACCCCCGGGTAGAGCGAACCGAGCGAGGCCATCACGACGCCGGTCTCACCGAGCGACGGCAGGACCTGTTCGATGTACGTCAGGAACGCCGGCGACGGGCCGACCATCAGGACGCCGGAACCCCGCAGCCGCTCGCGGTACGAGTACAGCAGGTACGCGGCACGGTGCAGCGCCACGGCGGTCTTGCCGGTGCCGGGGCCGCCCTGCACGATCAGCACGCCCTCGAGCGGGGAACGGATGATGCGGTCCTGCTCGCCCTGGATGGTGGCGACGATGTCGGTCATCCGGCCGGTGCGCTCGGCGGTCACGGCGGCCAGCAGCGCCCCCTCGCCCTGCAGGTGGGTGCGCTCGTCGTCGTAGAGCGAGGCGTCGAACACCTCGTCCTCGACGCCGACGACCCGGCGGCCCTCGAGCGACAGGTGGCGACGCGAGCGCATCCCCATCGGGTACGCCGCGGTGGCCTGGTAGAACGCGCTGGCACCGGGCACACGCCAGTCGAGCAGCAGCGGGCGGTGGTCGGCGTCGCGGAGCCCCACCCGGCCGATGTACCGGAAGGCGTCCTCGGAGCTGTCGGGCTCGGAGACCTCGAGCCGGCCGAAGACCAGACGGTCCCCCACGCGCTCCAGGGTCGCCACGGTGTCTTCGTAGAGTCGCGCGTACGCATCGCGCTCGCTGCGGCTCTGGTGGTTCCCGCCGACCGCCTGACGACGGGTCTCGGCGAGACGCTGCTCGGCCTCGGCGGTCAGCTCGTCGAGACGGCGGAAGAGGCCGTCCACGTAGCCGCGCTCGCGGTCGATCTCGGTCGGTTCGGACACACGCAACCCTTCGGGAAGAGGGGAATCCAGTGTACTGCCCGCTGGAGGCCCGCAGTTCCCGAAGGGTCGTCGGTCACATCTCTTCGTGCGTGTCCGGGTCTGCGTCCCACAGCCGGCCGCGCTCGAGGCCGGAGATGGCCTGCACCTCGGCGTCGGTCAGCTCGAAGCCGAACACGTCGAGGTTCTCGCGCTGCCGGGTGGCGTCGGCCGACTTCGGCACCGGCACGGCACCGAGCTGGACGTGCCACCGCAGGACGACCTGGCCGGGGGTCACACCGTGGGCCGCTGCGGCGTCGGTGATCGGCTGCTCGGTGAGGAGCTCCGACCGGACGGCGAGCGGGCTCCAGCTCTCGGTCACGATGCCGAGCTCCTGGTGCACCTTCCGCAGTTCTGCCTGCGGGAAGTACGGGTGCAGCTCGACCTGGTTCACGGCCGGGGCGACACCGGTCGCGTCGATGATGCGACGCAGGTGCTCCGGGGTGAAGTTCGAGACGCCGATCGAGCGGACCTTGCCGCTGTCGCGCAGGTCGACGAACGCCTTCCACGTCTCGACGAACTTGTCCACCGACGGGTTCGGCCAGTGGATCAGGTACAGGTCGACGTGGTCGAGCCCGAGGTTGCCCAGGGTCTCGTCGATCGAGCGGTGCGCCTCGTCGTAGCCGTGGTGGCGGCCGGGGAGCTTCGACGTGACGACGAGGTCCTCGCGTGCCACCTCGGACTCGCGGACGGCACGGCCGACGGCGTCCTCGTTGCCGTAGTTCAGCGCCGTGTCGAGCAGCCGGTAGCCGCTCGCGATCGCGGTGCCGACCGCGGCCGCACCCTCGTCGCCGTTCAGGCCGTAGGTGCCGAGGCCGAGCTCCGGGAACCGGTGGCCGTCGTTCAGCTCGATGGTCGGGGCACCGACCTGCATCAGCGCACCCCGAGCAGGTCGATCACGAAGATCAGGGTCTTGCCGGACAGGAAGTGGCCGCCACCGGCGGGACCGTAGGCGAGCTCCGGCGGGACGACGAGCTTGCGGCGACCGCCGACCTTCATGCCGGGGATGCCCTCCTGCCAGCCGCGCACGAGCGCTGCGAGCGGGAAGTCGATGGGCTCACCGCGGTTCCACGAGCTGTCGAACTCCTCGCCGGTCTCGTACTCGACGCCGGCGTAGTGCACCTTGACGGTCGAGCCGGCGGACGCTTCCTCGCCGGAGCCCTCGACGATGTCGGTGATGACGAGATCGGTGGGGGCCGGGCCCTCGGGCGCGTCGAACTCGGGCTTGCTGTTGAGGTCAGTCATGCGATCCAGTCAACCAGAGCGCGGCAACGGCAGACGCAACGGCCACCCAGGCCGCAGAATGGTTCCACCGTGACACGACCCACTCCCGCACCGCCGCGCCGCCGCCTGCTCGCCGACCTCACCCCGCTCCGCCGATCCCCCGCCTTCGCCCGGCTCTGGGCGGGCACCGCGATCGCCGGGATCGGCACGCAGATGACCACGGTGGCGGTCGGGCTCGAGGTGTACGAGATCACGCACTCCACCTTCGCGGTGGCGCTCGTGGGGGTCATCGCCCTGCTGCCGATGGTGGTCGCCGGCCTGTACGGCGGCATGCTCGCCGACGCCTTCGACCGGCGCACCGTCGCACTCGTGTCGTCGATCATCGCCTGGGTCGCGGTCGCCCTCATCGCCACCCACTCGTGGCTCGGGCTGCACAGCGTCCCACTGCTCTACGTCCTGGCGACCGTGAACGCCGTCGCAGCGACCGTCAGCAACGCGTCGCGCTCGGCGATCGTCCCGCGACTCGTCGGTACCGACCTGCTGCCCGCGGCGAGCGCCCTGGGCGGGATCGCCTCGGGGTTCCAGGTCACCGTCGGACCGGCCGTCGCCGGTGTCCTGATCGCGAGCGTCGGGTTCGCGCCGACCTACACGATCGACGTCGTGCTGTTCACCTTCGCGTTCCTCGGGGTGTTCACGCTGCCGCGGATGGCGGCGGACCACGGTGCCCTCCGCCCGGGCCTGAGCTCCCTGGTCGAGGGCGCGCGGTTCCTGCGGAGGTCGCGCAACATCACCATGACGTTCGTGCTCGACATCGTCGCGATGACGTTCGGCCAGCCCCGCGTCCTGTTCCCCGCGATCGGGGCACTCGTCATCGGCGGCGGATCGATCACCGTGGGCACCCTCACGGCCGCCTACGCGATCGGCGCACTGCTGTCGAGCGTCTTCTCCGGACCGCTCGGGCACGTGCGCCGCCAGGGCGAGGCGGTCGGTTGGGCCATCACCGCGTACGGCGCAGCGATCGCGGCGTTCGGCGTCGTCATCGCGCTCGCGCACGTGCTCGGCGGACGCTCGGGCGAGTCGTTCTCGGTCGGGATCCTGCCCGCGCTCGGCCTCGCGGCCCTGTTCCTGGCGGCGGCCGGCGGTGCGGACAACGTCAGCTCGGTGTTCCGGAACACGATCCTGCAGGCGGCGTCGCCGGACGGCATGCGCGGCCGGCTGCAGGGCATCTTCATCGTGGTCGTCACAGGAGGCCCGCGGCTCGGCGACCTCTACGCGGGTCTGGTCGTCGCGGCCGGCATCGCGTACCCGCCGATCATCGGCGGCGTGCTCATCGTGGCGCTCGTCGCACTGCTCCTCCGCCTCGTCCCCTCCTTCCGCCGCTACGACGCCCTGCACCCCCACGCCAACTGACGCCCGAGACTCGGGGCCGCTGCGCCGAGACTCGGCCCCAGCGACAGTCCTCGGGGCGCGCAGCGCGCGATCTGTCGCTCAGCCCGAGACTCGGCAGCGGCCACCGGACGCGACCACGGGACGGCCTGGAGGCGCGTGGCGGCGCCGCCACGGGCCTCCAGGCCGTCACGTGTCGGGTACCGTACAACGCATGCCGGACAGCGCATCGCGCGATCTCCAGCGGACGGGAGTCCGCACCGTCGTCCGGCGCACCTACCACTCGGTCATCCGGCACCGCGTCGTCGACGCAGCGGCGTCGCTGACGTTCTTCGCGCTGCTGACCGTGTTCCCCACCGCGCTGACCGTGGTCTCCGCACTGTCGATCGTCGACCGCAAGGGCGACAGCCTGGCCGACATCATCCGTGTGCTCGGGTTCATCCTGCGCCCGGAGACGGCCGAGCACCTCGAGACCCCGCTGCGCCAGCTGCTGACCCTCGACAACCCGTGGCTCGGCTTCGCGACCGGCGTCGTGCTGACGCTGTGGTCGCTGTCCGGGTACGCGACGGCGTTCGGGCGGGCGATGAACACCTCGTACGAGGTCGAGGAGGGTCGGCGGATCTGGAAGTTCCGCAGCATGATGCTCCTCGTGACCCTGCTCGTGATGGCGGGCGGGGCGATCGCGATCGTGATCCTGCTCGGCACCCCGACGATCTCGGCGGCGATCGTCGCGTCGTTCGGGTGGCCACCGTGGATCGACGACGTGTGGAACGTCGTGAAGTGGCCCGTGCTCGCCGCCGACCTGGTCGTGATGGTCGCGGTCCTGTACTACGCGACCCCGAACGTGAAGACGCCGCAGCTGCGCTGGGTGTCCGCCGGTGCCGCGTTCGCCATCGTCACCTGGGCGCTCGCGACCCTCGGCTTCGCCGTCTACGTCGAGACGATCGGCGGCGGGAACCGTGCGTACGGGTGGCTCGGCGGCGGGATCCTGCTGCTCGTCTACCTGTACATCTCGAACTTCGTGCTCGTGGTCGGCGGTGAGCTCGACTCCGAGGTGATCCGGATGCGGCAGCTCCTGGCCGGCATCGAGGCCGACGAGTCGATCCGGTTGCCGCTGCGCGACGTCACGCGCAACTTCACCCTCGCCCGCTGGCGGGACGCCGACATCGCCGCGGCGCGGAACGTCCGGACCACCGCGGCCCAGGTCGCCGCCGACGAGGACGCCGAGCCGACCCCGGCGCAGGAACACCTGCGCGACGTGGCCCAGCAGGTACGCGTCGGCGAGGCGCCGATGCCCTGAGGAGGGGTCGCGCTTGCGCTTCGTTCGTTGCGCTTCGTGCGCCTGCGCTTCCAGCTCGTCAGCGCTCGCGCGCCGCTCGGTCCAGCATCTCCTCGGTGACCACCGGGATCGCACCGGTCGCGAGCTCGATGCCGGACAGCCGCGCCGGGCTCAGCACGCGCTGCACCTGGTCCTCGTCCATCAGGCCGGCGGCCACGACGAGCGTCGAGATCGGCGTCGACGTGGTCAGTGCGGTGTGCGCGATCGACGCCGCAGCCGCGTAGCCGATGTACGGGGTCAGGGCCGTGACCACCCCGACGTTCGTGTCGACCTGCGCAGCGAGCTTCGCCTCGTTCGCCTCGATGCCCGTCACGCAGTGCTCGCGCAACGTCGCACAGCCCCGTGACATCCACTGCAGCGACTGCAGGATCGAGTGCGCGATGATCGGCTCGAACGCGTTGAGCTGGAGCTGACCGCCCTCGGCCGCCATCGTCACGGTGGTGTCAGCGCCGACCACGGCGAACGCGATCTGGTTCACGACCTCGGGGATCACCGGGTTCACCTTGCCCGGCATGATCGACGAGCCTGCCTGGCGCGCCGGCAGGGTGATCTCGCCGAGTCCCGCCTGCGGCCCCGACGCGAGCAGCCGCAGGTCGTTGCAGATCTTCGAGAGCTTCGCGGCACTGCGCTTCACCGTGCCGGACAGCGTCATGAAGGCGCCGGCGTCACTCGTCGCCTCGATCAGGTCCGGTGCCGTCACGACGTCGATGCCGCTGGCGTCCTGCAGCTGCCGGCGGACCTCGTCGCGGTAGAGCGGGTCCGCCGTGATCCCGGTGCCGATCGCCGTCGCACCGAGGTTCATCTCGGCCAGCAGCGGCAGGACCTTGCGGAGCAGGTCGGCGTCCTCCTGGATCGTGTGCGAGAAGCCGGTGAACTCCTGCCCGAGGGTCATCGGCACGGCGTCCTGCAGCTGCGTGCGGCCGACCTTGAGCACGTCGGCGAAGGCGTTCCCCCGCTCGGCGAACGCCGCGGAGAGCTGCTCGAGCTGCTCGATGAGCCGCCGGGCGGAGAAGATCATCGCGATCTTGATGCTCGTCGGGTAGGTGTCGTTCGTCGACTGGCTGCGGTTCACGTGGTCGATCGGGTGCAGGTACCCGTAGTCGCCCCGCTCGCGGCCGAGGAGCTCGAGGGCCCGGTTCGCCAGGACCTCGTTCGTGTTCATGTTCGTGCTCGTACCGGCACCGCCCTGCACGATGTCGACGACGAACTGCTCACGCAGGGCGCCGTCCCGCACCTCCTGCGCAGCACGGTCGATGGCGTCGGCACGCTCGTCGTCGAGGACCCCGATCGCCCGGTTCGCCCGCGCAGCCGCCTGCTTGACGGTGGCGAGCGCCTCGATGAGGTCCGGGTACACCGAGATCGGCACCGAGGTGATCGGGAAGTTCTCCAGGGCCCGCAGGGTGTTGATGCCCCAGTAGGCGTCGATCGGGACCTCGCGCGACCCCAGCGAGTCGCTCTCGGTACGGGTCTGCGCCCCGGTGGGGGCCTGTGCTGCTTCGTTGCCGGTCACACGTCGAGGCTAGCCCAGTCCGTCCGGCCGGTCCGGGAGCCGGGCGGGAGCGCGCACATGGTGAGCAGGAATGGTCGGGTCGCCGGAACGCACTCGACCATTCCTGCTCACGAAGCGCGCGTCGCGTCAGCGCCGCCCACACCCAGCCGGACGGGAGGCACGGTGCCAGGCCGCCACGGGCCTCCCGTCCGGTGGGCGCGAGCGATCGCGTGCCCGTGGATGGTGAGCAGGAATGGTCGGGTCGCCGGAGGGCACTCGACCATTTCTGCTCACGAAGCGCGCGTCGCGCGCGCCCCGCGTCAGTGGAACTGGGGGACGATGAGGTAGATGCCGTACAGCACGACGGCGCCGCAGACCGCGTAGCAGAGGATCGCGAGCGCACGGAAGGCACGCACCGCGGTCGTCGCTCCGGCGGGGTTCGGGAACCCGGCGGTCGCCGGACCGATCGTGCCGTCGTCCTTCACGGTGAACTTGCCCGCGCGGGTGTCCGCGGCGCTCCAGAACCGGAGACCGACGGAGTACACGGCGACGACGAAGCACGACGAGACCACGGCGACGAGCGCCACGGTGACGAACGCGAACCAGTCGATACCCATCAGCGATCTCCCACCGTGAGGAATGCGAAACGGCGTCCGTCAAGCGCGATACCCATCAGCGACGGCCTCCCTTGCGTGCGGCCATGCGGCGGAGCGTGCGCTCGCGGCTCAGTGCTGCGCGGCGGTCCGCGACGGCGTCGGCGCGCTTCTTGCGCTGCAGATCGCGCAGTTCCTTGCGGGTGTACACGGCGTTCGCGGCGACGTCGACCTCGATGGCCGAGGCACCCTCGTGCGGCTTCCGGAGCGACCACAGGTACAGGCCGAGGATCACGGCGGCGCCGACGATGGCGTCGATGACGAGCCCCATGACGCCCAGACGTGCGATGCCCGATGCCACCGCGCCCACGGCTGCGGCGGCGGGCAGCGTGATGAACCAGGCGATGACGATCTTGCCGGCGGTGGACCACTGGATCTTCGAGCCGCGGCGGCCGAGCCCGGCGCCGATGATCGAGCCGGAGGACACCTGCGTGGTCGAGAGCGCGAAGCCGAGGTGGCTGGACGCCAGGATCGTCGCGGCGGTCGAGGCCTCGGCGGCGAAGCCCTGGGTGGCCCGGATCTCGGTGATGCCGGACCCGAGCGTGCGGATGATGCGCCACCCACCCGTGTAGGTGCCGAGCGCGATCGCCAGGGCACAGGCGACGACGACCCAGAACTGCACGCCCTGGTTCGACGACTGCGCCCCGGAGGCGATCAGCGTCAGCGTGATGACACCCATCGTCTTCTGGGCGTCGTTCGTGCCGTGGGCGAGCGACACCATCGACGAGGTGAAGATCTGCCCGACACGGAAGCCACCGCGCTCGTTCGGGAACACCGGGCGCTTCGTGATCCGGTACGCGATGCGTGTCGACAGGAACGACACGAGCGACGCGATCACCGGGGACGCGAAGGCCGGGATGATGACGACCGTCAGCAGCGCGACGTAGTTCACGGACTGGAACCCGGCGCCGACGATCGCGGCCCCGATCAGTCCCCCGAACAGCGCGTGCGACGACGACGAGGGCAGCCCGCGGAGCCACGTGATCATGTTCCACACGACCGCTCCGATGAGCCCCGCGAAGATCATCTCCGGTGAGATCGCGACGCCGCCCGGACCCTCGTTGATGAGGCCGTGCGAGATCGAGGTCGCCACCGCGGTGCTGAGGAACGCACCGACGAGGTTGAGCACCGCGGCGACCGTGACCGCGACCTTGGGCTTCATGGCCCCGGTCGCGATCGGAGTCGCCATCGCGTTGGCGGTGTCGTGAAAACCGTTTGTGAAGTCGAAGAAGAGGGCCAACGCGATGACCAGGACGACTATGAGTGTGATGTCCACCGCGGGCCAGTGTTCCCCATCGACGGCCTCCGGAGCAAACCTGATCGGCAACCTGCTGTTCACCGGAGCTTCAGACTCGTTCAGATTCGGAACCATGCCGATGCGAGAATGAGTCCCATGGACACCGTCGAGCTCCTCATCCTGTTGGTCGGATCGCTCGCGGTGACCGGGTTCGCACGGGCGAAGGGACTCCCCGCTCCCCTGCTCGTGACGGCGGTCGCGCTCGCAGCGTCGTTCCTGCCGGGGCTGCCCGCGATGGAGATCGACTCCGAGGTGATCCTGACGGTGATCCTGCCGCCGCTGCTCTACTCGGCGGCGCTCGACGTGTCGTGGCAGAGCTTCCGGACGTCGATCAAGCAGATCCGGCGTCTCGGCATCTTCCTGGTCATCGTGACGGCACTCGTGGTCGGCGCGGTGGCGTACTTCCTGATCCCGGACATGACCCTGCCCGCGGCGATCCTGCTCGGTGCGATCGTCGCCCCGCCGGACGCCGTGTCCGCCGCCGCGATCGGTCGCAAGCTCGGGCTCCCCCGCCGGGTGATGACGGTGCTGTCCGGCGAGAGCCTGATCAACGACGCCGCGTCCCTGACCCTGGTGCGCGTGTTCACGCTGATCATCGCCGGGACGTCGCTCACCATCTGGCAGGACCTCGGCATCTTCGGCCTGGCGATCGGCGTCGGCCTGGCCGTCGGCATCGTGCTCGGCGTCGTCGTGCACTGGATCCGGATGCGGCTCAACGACCCCGTGGTCGAGACGATCATGAGCATCCTGCTGCCCTTCGTCGCGTACATCCTGGCCGAGGACCTCTCCGGCTCCGGCGTCATCGCGGTCGTCACGGCCGGCCTGTACATCGGCTACAACTCGCCGAAGGAGGGCTACGCCACCCGCCTGCAGGAGCGCCCGCTGTGGACCAGCATCGACGTCATCCTCGAGGGCTTCGTCTTCGCCCTGATCGGCCTGCAGCTCAACACCGTGGTGCAGGACCTGGTCGAGAGCGAACGGAGTCTCGGCCAGACACTCACCGCCGCGGCCGTGGTGCTCGGCGTCGTGATCCTGGTGCGGCCCCTCTTCATCTTCGAGTCGTACGTGCGCAACCGCTTCAACGGGCGATGGCTCCGTCCGCTGCGCATCAAGCTCTCCCGGGGCCACCCGTCACTGCGGTGGATGCGCGGGACGGCCGAGCCGAAGCTCAACTGGCGCGAGCTCACCGTCATCTCGTGGACCGGCATGCGCGGCGTGGTGACCCTCGCCGCCGCGGTGTCCGTGGTCGCGAGCCCGACGCAGATCCCCGCACAGGACACGATCTTCATCATCGCGTTCTTCGTGACCGTCGGCACCCTGCTGCTGCAGGGCCTGACCCTGCCCCTCGTCATCCGTGCACTCAAGGTGCAGGACCCGGCCGAGGGCGAAGAGGACGTCCGGAGCGAGATGCGGCTGAACCAGCGCACGACCGAGGCCGCCATCGAGCTGCTCGAGAAGCGACGGCCGGACTGGTCGAAGCAGTACGGCGCCGTCGCCGTCGACTCCGTGGTGAACCGGCTGAAGGCACGGCTCGAGCGGCAGGTCGAGACGTTCCGGCAGGACGCCCTCGAGGAAGAGGTCGAGGAGCGCAACGCCCCGATGCGCCTGCGTGGCTCGCAGATCCAGGACATCCGGCGCGAGCTGCTCGACCGACGACGCGAGATCGTGCTCGAGGAGCGCGAGAAGGGCAACCTCGACGAAGAGGTCATGCGCCGCGTGCTCGTGACCCTCGACGCCGAAGAACTCGCGATGGACTCGGCGCAGGCGTCACGCAGCCGCTCCTGAGGGCCTCGGCGTATCCTGGCGCTCCGTCCGAGAACAGGAGCACAGCGCCGAGTGAGCACGCCGCGGAACGACGTCAACAGGAACGACGACACCCCGGACCGTCCCGGAGGGTCCCGGCCGACGTCGGCGCCGAAGCCACGCAGCACCCGGCCCTCGGCCCGCGGGACCAAGCCCCGTCGCGGCGCGAAGGTCGCCGGTTCCACCCGACCGGCTCCGCGCCGACAGGCACCCGTGCCGGCACCGCAGCAGCACGGTGCGTACCGCCGCTGGTACTCGACGTTGCACCCCTCGCTCCAGCTCATCGGCCTGCAGCTCTGGATGCCGCTGTTCTTCATCGTCGGCTTCTGCCTCTGCTACGTCTTCGCGTTCCACGCACCGCACCCGCACGACGTCCCGATCGCGCTGGTCGGCAGCGACCCGACACTCGTCGCTGCGGTGCAGAAGGCCTTGCCGGGCGAGTTCGTGTTCCACACCTACGACTCCCTGGCCGCAGCGAAGCGTGACGTCATCGCCGGCTCGATGGCGGTCGCGTACGACCCCGCGACGAACGAGTTCTTCAAGGCGAGCGCCCACCAGTTCCAGGTCGCGAGCCTCGTACCGGCGACGCTGACCGCGGTCCTGACCGGGATCGGGGTCGCGACCCCGAAGATCACCGAGCTCGCTCCCCTGCCCGCGTGGGACGAGTACGGCACCGTCCCGATGTACGTCATGCTCGCCTGGTGCATCGGCGGCTACATGGTCGCGATGTTCATCGGGATCATGGGCGGCCCGCTCCGGCACCGCACCCGCATGACCGTCATCGTCGTCGGCGGCCTCGTCATCTCCCTCATCACGAACACCCTCGCCGGTCCGGTCGTCGGCGCCATCCACGGCCACTGGATCCAGCTCGTGCTCATCGCGTGGGGGTGGATCGTCGCGATCGGTCTCGCCGTCAACGGGCTGAGCTACTTCGTCGGCCGGTTCATCGCCGCCCCCGCCATGATCTGCTTCGTCTTCCTGTCGATGCCGTCGTCCGGTGGGGCGTACCCGAAGTGGTTCATGCCGGAGCCGTTCGCCTGGCTCAACAACGTCGTCGTCGGGTCGAGCATGGTCGACATGATCAAGCACCAGATCTACGGCGTCGGCCCCGGCCCGGCCCGCGGCCTGATCACGATGGGCTGCTACGCCGCGGTCGGCCTCGTGCTCATGTACTTCGGCAAGAAGTGGTGGGAGCGCCGACGCATCCGCGCCATCGTCACGGGGCGGACGACGATGTTCCAGGACGCCAACACCGCGAACCGCGAGTTCCTCGGCAAGGAGCGCGACGCCGAGCTCGAGCGCCACGGCCTCGAGTCCACCGAGACGGGCACCCTCAGCGTCCTGAGTGACGACGATTGGGAGGACGCCCGCGTCGGCGGCGACGTCTTCACCGGCGGCCGCGACGGCCTCGAGACCGAGACCACCCCCACCGGCCGCATCCCCGTGGTGCGGACCGGGGAGCGCACGGGAGGCGCGGGGACCGGACCACGCACACGTGCCGTCCCACGCGCCGAGGGCTCCAGGGCCCCGGCTCGGTCCGACACGTCGGCTCGCGTCGACGCCGGGGACGAGCTCCCGCACGGCCGGCACGCGGACCGGTAGCTCGTTCCTGAGGATCGCACCACTCGCGCAGACCGACTGCGTGCGCATGTTCCGACGATGCACCAGTCGAACGACGCGTGCTCTGTCGCATGATGCACGTGCATCGACTGCGTGCGCATGTTCCGACGATGCACCAGTCGAACGACGGGTGCTCTGTCGCATGATGCACGTGCATCGTCCGTGCCGGCACGAGGACCGGTGAGGCGTCGGCGGCGCGTATCCTGGGGGGCATGAACCCCCGCATCACCTGGCACCGCGTCCTCGTCACCGTCGTCGTCGTGCTCCTCGTGCTGACGGTCGGCTTCTACGTCGCGAGCATCGTGCTCGCACCCGCCGACGGCCGGAACACCGCCGGGCTCTTCGTCGGCTGGGCGATGTTCGCCATGGTCGGCGCGATCGTGTTCGGGATCATCGACTTCTTCGTCCGGCCCCTCGGCGGTCGCAGCGGGGACGCCGAGGTCATCGCCGCCGCCGAGGAAGCACGCACCGGCAGCACCCGCACCCAGCAGACCCGCTGATCCGCTGATCCGCAGACCCGCTGATCCGCTCTACGCGGGCGTCTCGACACCCGTCCCGGTGAAGCCCGCGACCGTCGCGTCGTCGTCGGCGAACGTGAAGCGTGCACGCACCGCACCCCCACGGAGCACCGCCGGTAGCCAGTACTTCGCGTCGTCCCACATCGCCTCGTAGGGGACGTCGGCGACCGGGATCCACCGCGGCTCGAGCTCGTCGGAGCCCGACGGGCTGCCCTGCCAGCGGCGGCACACGAAGACGTCCGAGACCTGGGACCAGGACGGCCGGTACGGGAACCGGTAGTCCAACGTGCCACGGGCCTCCAGGTCGACCGTCTCGAGACGCAGGCCGACCTCTTCGCGCACCTCGCGCACGGCGGTCTCGACCGCCGTCTCACCGGGCTCCCGCTTCCCGCCCGGGCCGACCAGCCGGCCGGTGCCGAGGCCGCGGCGCTTCTCCCCGAGCAGGACCTCGGGCCCGCTCGCGCCGTCGCGCAGCAGGTAGACGACGACCACTCGGGGGTGTTGGGACTTGCTCTCGTCGCGCGGGGTCACCCGTCCAGTCTGGCCGAAGATGTGTCGTACGCTCTTCCCATGGCAGGCGTGCTGCGGGGGCACCATGGCTGAGCCCCGCAAGACCGGGCGCAGCCTCGAAGTGCTGCGCGCCGAGGCGGCGGAGGAGATCTCGATGCTCGTCGAGCACCGGAGCCGTCAGGGCGAGGACCCGTGGGAGTTCATGCCGACGCTCCCCACGGTGGACGAGCAGGTCGTGCTCATCCTCCGGGCCGACGCGGTCGACCTCGACGCCGCGATCGGCAAGCGGCACGCCCAGTGGTCGATGCACCCCGCGTCCGGCCAGGGCACCGCGCTCGGCGAGGAGTACCACCGGTTGCGCCGGATCGCGCTGCAGCACCCCGAGCTCACCCAGGCGGTGTGGAAGCTCATGGGAGCCCTGCCCGACGCGAGCTGACGCGCACGTACAAAGCGCGTCTACGCACAACGTGCGCGGACGCGCGTGCGGTTGGATGGGCGCATGACCGAAACCGTGCTCGCGATCCTCAACCAGCCCTCCCGCGACGCCGCGCCGCACGACCCCGCAGCGGACGCCTTCACCTGGGCGAAGCCGCTCGAGGAGCACCTGCAGGTGCAGGACCTCGGCATCACCCGGGGTGACGGCGTGTTCGAGACGATCACGGTGGTCGACGGTCGTCCGCAGGCCCTCGAGGCGCACCTCGACCGGTTCGGCCGCTCCGCCGCGATGCTCGACCTGCCCGCGCCGGACCCCGACGCCTGGCGGCAGGCGATCGAGGCCGTCTGCGCCCGGCTCGACCCGGTCCGCGAGGCCTTCGCGAAGACCGTCCTGACCCGTGGCGTCGAGGGCACCGACCGACCCACCGGCTGGGTGTACGCCGCGCCGTCCGTCGACTCGACCGCCGCGCGCACCGAGGGCATCTCCGTCGTCGTGCTGGACCGCGGCTACCGACACGACGTCGAGCGCACCTCGCCGTGGCTGCTGCAGGGCGCGAAGACCCTGTCGTACGCGGTCAACATGGCTGCCCTGCGCGAGGCCGCCCGGCGCGGTGCCGACGACGCCCTGTTCGTGTCGAGCGACGGCTACGTGCTCGAGGGCACCCGCGCGAACCTGATCCTGAAGGTCGGCGACCGGCTCGTCACGCCGCGCACCGACATCGGGATCCTGGCCGGCACGACGCAGGCCGACGTCTTCCGCTTCGCCGAGCAGCAGGGCATCGAGACCGCTTACGAACTCGTCACGCTCGCCGACCTGCAGGCTGCCGACGCACTCTGGCTCGTGTCGAGCGTCCGCCAGGCGGCGCCGATCCGCTCCGTGAACGGTGACGCTCGTACGGTCGACGCGGACCTGACGGGCCGCATCAACGAGTTCCTGCTGGCGCGCGAGGTCTGAGCCGGCCGGGTCCGCCGGCCGTCACCACCCAGCGCCCCCGGCGCCACGGACGGGAGGCCCGGATCGCGACGTGCGGGCACGTCGCGATCCGGGCCTCCCGGCTCTCCCCCGCTACCAGCGCGGGGTGGTGACGCCGACGCCGTCCGCCCACTCGAAGACCTGCCGGCCGTCGATCCAGACACGTGTCGCGCGACTGGTCGCGTCGAGCGGGTCGCCGTCCCAGAGCACGAGGTCGGCGTCGTGGCCCACGGCCAGCCGACCGACACGGTCACCGAAGCCCAGGAACTCGGCCGGGTTGACGGTGAGCGCCTCGAGCGCGGTCTGTGCGGGCAGGCCCTCCTTCACCGCGGCGGTGGCCTGGTCGACGAGCATGCCGATCGGCACGACAGGGGCGTCGGTGGTGATCGCGACCCGGACGCCGGCGGCGGCGATGGTGGCGAGGTTCGGGATCCCTCGGTCACGGAGCTCCACCTTCGAGCGGCTCGTGAAGAGCGGGCCGTAGATGACCGGGATGTCCTTCTCGGCGAGCAGGCTGGCGATCTTGTGCGCCTCGGTGCCGTGGTTCACGACCAGGCGGTAGCCGAACTCCTCGGACAGCCGGATGGCGGTGGCGATGTCGTCGTGGCGGTGGGTGTGCTGGTCCCAGACGAGTTCGCCGTCGAGGACCCGGACGAGTGCTTCCTTCGTCAGGTCACGCGCGAACGGCTCACCCTTCGCGGCGGCGGCGTCACGGGCGGCACGGTAGTTCTGGGCCTCGACGAAGGCGTCACGGATGATCTTCGCGACGCCCAGGCGCGTCGACGGCGTCTGGCCCTTGCCGCCGTACACCCGCTTCGGGTTCTCGCCGAGCGCGCTCTTGATGCTCACCGAGTCCGAGATCAGCTGTTCGTCGACGGTGCGCCCGCCCCAGGTCTTGATGGCGACGGTCTGGCCGCCGATCGGGTTGCCGGACCCCGGCTTCACGACGATGCTCGTGATGCCCCCGGCGAGCGCGTCGCGGAAGCCCTCGTCATCGATGTCGATCGCGTCGATCGCACGCACCCCGGCCATGTTCGGGCCGGTCATCTCGTTCGTGTCGTTGCCGGCCTCGCCGTTCGCCTCCTCGTGGATGCCGACGTGGCCGTGCGACTCGACGAACCCGGGGACGAGCCACGCACCGGCGGCGTCCACCACGGTGATCCCCGGGGGCGGTGTGACGTCCGGGCCGATCGCGGTGATGCGGCCGTCCTCGACGACGACCGCGCCGCCGTCGAAGGCGGGGGCGGAGACGGGGACGACGTGGGCACCGGTGATCGCGAAGGAGTTGCTCATGCCACCAACGCTACGCGGACCGGCGAAATACGAATTCCTGGCGTCGGGCGTCCGGGGGTCCCTACGCTCCCGGCATGGTGCATCGGAACGAGACCCCGGACGTCCACGACGGCTCGACCGTGCTCGGGGGCCAGACCGCGCACGGCGGCGTGCTCGTGCACCGCGGATGGCCCGTGCACGGCAGCGCGGAGCGTCCGTGGTGCAGCGCCCGCCGGGGTTCCCGCGCCGACCGGATGACCACGTCCGTCCGCGTGTCGCTGCCGCCGCGGATCGCTCGTGCTCGGTGGGTGCCCGATGCCCGGACCGAGGCGCTGCTCGACCGCGCGGCCGCGGCGCTCCGGTCGCTCGACGTCCACCACGGTTCCCGGCTCGCGCCGCTCGGGTCGGTGATCGGTCGGACCGAGGCCGTCGCCTCGTCGCGGATCGAGGACGAGTCCGCGTCGCTCGACGACTGCGCCCGAGCGCTCGTGGGCATCCGCGCGAACCCGAGTGCGACCGTCGTCGTCCGCGCCGCCGGTGCGATCGAGGGGTTGGTCGCGGCAGCGGACACGGGTGTGATCACCGAGGCCGCGCTGCTCGAGGCGCACCGGCTGCTCATGCGCGACGACCCGGTCGACGGGCGGTACGCCGGGCGCTAC
The DNA here is from genome assembly GCF_902706105.1 of Curtobacterium sp. 18060. NCBI lineage: Bacteria > Bacillati > Actinomycetota > Actinomycetes > Micrococcales > Microbacteriaceae > Curtobacterium > Curtobacterium sp. 18060. Next base: position 69,326 of record NZ_CACSJV010000018.1, read on the forward strand.
CGCAGCGTCCAGAACTGGATCGGTGGCGGTGACACCCCGCGGCTGGCGACGTACGTCCCGCCGCCGCCGGAGCTCGTCGCGCCCCTCATGGCCGACCTGTTCGCGTTCCTGCACCGGACGGACCTGCACCCGATCGCCCAGGCCGCGATCGGGCACGCCCAGTTCGAGTCCATCCACCCGTTCACCGACGGCAACGGCCGGATCGGACGTGCGCTGATCAGCGCCGTGCTGCGACGCCGGGGCGTCACGACGACGGTGACCGCGCCGATCGCCACCGCGCTCGCAGCGGATCGGGGCCGGTACTTCCGGCACCTCGCGCGGTACCGCGACGGGGTCGTGGACGCCCTCGTGACAGACGTCGCGATCGCCATCGGCACCGTGTGCGACGAGGCGACCGTGACCGCCCTGCTGCTCGACGAGCACGCGGCCGACCGGATGGCGGGTCCGTGTGCCACGAGAGCCCACGCCGTCGTCGGACGGGCGCTCTCCGACGACCCGGTCCTGACCGAGGCCCGACTGCAGGACCTCCTCGCCGGTGTCGACGACGCACCTGTCGACGACGACCTGGCCGGCTCCGTAGCCGCAGACCTCGTGCGCGCCGGAGTGCTGCGTCCGGTCACCGAGCGGCGGCGTGACCGTGCCTGGGTCGCACCGGCCGTCGTGGACGAGCTCGAGGCCTTCGAGCAGCGGGTCCGCGCGGGGGTGGCG
>NZ_CACSJV010000019.1:0-61973 GCF_902706105.1 Curtobacterium sp. 18060
CTACATCACCTGGTGGAACACCGACCGCTCCCAGGCACGACTCGAGGCATGAGCCCGGTTCAATACCGAGCTCACGCCCTCGCGGCCTAATCTGACTTCACGGTCCAACAAACCGGGACCAGTTCACCCGCACCGCGCCTCCAGACCGGTGTTTGGTCTCGCCCACGGCATCTGCTACTGTTCTCGAAGCCAAAGACCGCCGGATGTCGTGCTGCTCGCAACGTGGTTGTGAACACCGTGACCGAAGGTCCTCACTCGTGAGGCATCCCGCGCAGGTGTTCCGAACCACTCCCACCATCTGGTGAGAGCAGCTCCGAGCCTCTGCGCCGGAGCTTTTTTCGTTCGTGGACCTGGGGCTACCGGCAAGAAACCCCAAGGAGAACCATGGCGAACAAGGAAGCTGCGGTCGCCGAGCTCACGGAGTCCTTCCGTAGCTCGAACGCCGTTCTGCTCACCGAGTACCGCGGTCTCACGGTCGCGCAGCTCAAGGAGCTCCGCAACTCGATCCGTGAGCACGCCACGTACGCCGTGGTGAAGAACACGCTGACCAAGATCGCGGCGAACAACGCCGGCATCTCCTCGTTCGACGAGGAACTCGCCGGTCCGTCCGCTCTCGCCTTCGTCCACGGTGACACCGTCGCCGTCGCGAAGTCGCTGCGTGCATTCGCCAAGGCGAACCCCGAGCTCGTGGTGAAGGGCGGTTACTTCGACGGTAACCCGCTCACCGCGACCGAGGTGGACAAGCTCGCCGACCTCGAGTCCCGTGAAGTTCTGCTCGGCAAGCTCGCCGGCGCCTTCAAGGCCTCGCTGTTCGGTGCTGCGTACCTGTTCCAGGCCCCCCTCTCGCAGGCCGTCCGCACCGTGGACGCCCTTCGCGAGAAGCAGGAGTCCGCGGCCTGATCAGGCTCGCGTTCCACAACCACACGTATTACTGAGTAGTAGGAGAAAATCATGGCGAAGCTTTCGCAGGACGAGCTCATCGAGGCCTTCAAGGAGCTCACGCTCATCGAGCTCTCGGACTTCGTGAAGAAGTTCGAAGAGGTCTTCGAGGTCACCGCTGCTGCCCCGGCCGCTGCTGCCGCTCCGGCCGCCGCTGCCCCGGCCGAGGCCGCTGAGGAGAAGACCGAGTTCGACGTCATCCTCAAGTCCGCTGGTGACAAGAAGATCCAGGTCATCAAGGAGGTCCGTGGCCTGACGTCGCTCGGCCTCGGTGAGGCCAAGGCGCTCGTCGAGACCGCCGACGCCAAGATCCTCGAGGGTGCGAACAAGGAGACCGCCGACAAGGCGAAGGCGACCCTCGAGGCCGCTGGCGCCACGATCGAGCTCGCGTAGTCTCGACCGTTCGGTTCACGAAGGCCGCTGCCCCTCGGGGTGGCGGCCTTCGTCGTTGCCGGGGGTGTGGTGCGTGCGTGCGTGGCCCGAGACTCGGGGTGAGCGACACTTCTCGCGACGAAGAAGCCGAGATCGGTCGCTCACCCCGAGTCTCGATCTGCCGGGCCCGAGACTCGGGGGATCAGACGATGATCCTGTGCTGGCGGAACAGGGCGCGGAGTCGGTCAGGATCGACGAGATGCCACCAGGTCGGACGGACGACACTCCGGACCCCGGGTACCGAACGGATCCGGTCCTCTCGGACCTTCTCGTGCCAGACGGCATCACCCGGGGCGCGGCCAGCGAGCATTCCCCGATCGGTGTACTTTTGCTTGCCGTCGAACTCGACGACGACGCCGGTGTCCTCGAACCAGAAGTCGACCCGGTCCACTGCGCCGCTCGTGTGCCGGAACTCGTGCTGCGCGGCCGGACGAGGGAACCCGAGTTCGACCATCCGTACCGCCGCGTACGACTCTCCGACCGACTCGTGCAGCGGGTCGAGCGCCTCGTAGACCGTTCGGCACCTGACGGATCCGCGTCTGGGGCGCATCGGGAGTGCTGCCTCGAAGTCTTCGACCGAGAGCGTTCCTCGGCGAACCGCGTCGTCGATCGCCACCGCCGCCACGGACGGCTCGAGGGTCGTGGCGAGGTCGACAGCGGTGCGCAGCGCACTGGTGAGCCGCACGCCGGCGAACGAGGACGGCCTCGTGCCGGTCTCCGGAGGACCAGCGTGCCGCACGAGGTGGGCTCGGTGTTCCGTCTTGCGCGTTGCACCGTCGGTCACGTGGACGCGTTGCGGGGGAGAACCGATGAGTGGCCAGCCGTACGCGATCGCGGCCGTCAGGTGGGAGAAGGCAGCGTCGTCACGGAGCTGCGGCACCAGAGCGCGTGCGATCAGGAGGTGTTGTTCGGTGCTGCTGACCTCCCGCCAGACCTGCGCGTCGACGTAGACGCCATCGGTGATCCGGACGAGCTGGCCCGCGCGGTGTCGCCGCTGGAGCAAGCGGGATCCGGTCGGGTCGAGACTCGTCGCTCGGAGAAGGCGCGTTCGTTCGGTCGTCATGGCTGGAGCCTCGCGGCCCGACGTGCGTCAGGTGCTCCGCGCGAGCCGGCCTGTGGAGAGTTCTTCGTGGCGGGGGAATGTGGACGAGACTCGGTGCTGCCCCCGCGATACTCGCGGTGAACGACACTTCTCGCTTGCCTGAGCGCGAGAAGTGTCGCTCAAACCGAGTCTCGGGGCTGGGCCGGGCGGTCAGCGCAAGGTGCTGTGACGGCGGCCGTAGGCCAGGTAGAGCACGGCGCCGACGACCATCCAGATGCCGAAGGCGATCCACGTCGTTGCGCCGAGGAACACCGCCAGGAGGACGCAGCTCAGGGCACCGAGGATCGGCACGACGGGGAACAGCGGGACGCGGTACGAGCGCTCGAGGTCGGGCTGCGAGCGACGGAGCACGATGACCGACACGTTGACGAGCGCGAACGCCACGAGGGTGCCGATGCTGGTGGCGTCGGCGAGCTCGCCCAGGGGGACCAGGGCGGCGACGATCGTGACCGCGATGCCGATGATCAACGTGTTCGCGATGGGGGTGCCGGTGCGCCGCGAGACCCGACCGAAGACCTTCGGGACCAGGCCGTCGCGGGCCATGGTGAGCAGGATCCGGGTCTGGCCGTAGAGCACCGTCAGCACGACGCTCGCGATCGCGACGACCGCGCCGATCGAGAACACCAGCGCGACGAGGGGCTGACCCGTGACGTCCACCACGATGCGGACGAGCGAGGCCTCGGAGGACGAGAAGTCGGTCCACGAACGGGCACCGATCGCGGCGATGGCGACGAGGATGTACAGCGCCGTGATGAGCGCGATCGAACCGATGATCGCCCGGGGGAGGTCGCGGCGGGGGTCCTTCGCCTCTTCGCCGGCGGTGGAGGCGGCGTCGAAACCGATGTACGAGAAGAAGAGCCTGGAGGCCGCAGCGGTCACCCCGGCGGCACCCATCGGTGCGAGCGGTTCGAAGTTCTGCGCCTGGAAGGCCGTGAAGGCGACGACCACGAAGAACACGAGGAGTGCGATCTTCACGACGACCATGACGGTGTTCACCCAGGCGCTCTCGCGGGCTCCGGGGATCAGGACCACGGTGGCGAGCAGGACCAGGACGGCCGCCGGCAGGTTCACGACGCCGCCGTCCCCCGGAGGCGCGGACAGTGCCGTCGGCAGGTGCAACCCGAACACGCGCAGGGTCTCGTCGACGTACTCGCTCGCGCCGACCGCGACCGCGGCCACCGAGACGGCGTACTCGAGGACGAGGCACCATCCGCAGACCCACGCGATGCCCTCGCCCATCGTGGCGTAGGTGTACGAGTAGCTCGACCCCGAGGTCGGGACGGCTCCGGCCATCTCGGCGTAGGACAGTGCCGAGAGCAGGGCCGCGATCCCGGCGACGACGAAGGAGATCCACACGGCGGGACCCGCGAGCGGCACGGCCGTGCCGAGCACCACGAGGATGCCGGTCCCGAGGGTCGCGCCGACGCTGATCATCGTCAGGTGCCAGACACCGAGCGACCGGCGGAGCGGTTCGCCGTTGACGCCGACGGCCGCCTCGGACTGCAGTTGCTCGATCGGCTTGCGGCGGGCGAGCTGCTGGCGGAGGGACGTGGGACGGGACGGCGCGGACGTCATGGGACCTCGGTGGTGCGGGGGCGGGGACGGCACATGCTCGCACGCCCCCTGAACGGGGTCAAATACGGCCGGCGGACTGCACCGCGGAACGGCGGTCGTCGAGCGCGCGCCGATGTCCGACCGCGGGGATACGGTTGCTGCATGAGCATGGGCGGCGGGATGCGCGGGGGCGGCGGTGGCGGTGGTCCGCGCGGCGGCGGCCGGATCTCCAGCGGTGACTTCCGTGCGCAGAAGGCCGCCAACGCCGAAGCGCCGAAGATCCCGCACCTGGTGAAGCGGATCGCCGGGCTGTTCGTCCCGCACCGGCGGTCGATCGTCCTGACGGTCGTCCTCGTGCTGATCGGCGCGGCGATCTCGGTGATCCCGCCGCTGTTGACGCAGCAGGCGTTCGACCGGGGCCTGTTCCCACCCTCCGGCAGCCCCGACGTCCCGGTGCTGGTCGAGCTCGTTTCGGCGATGGTGTTCCTCTGGATCGCGAGCGCCGGGGTGGGCGTCTGGCAGACCTACCTGACGGCGACGGTCGGCAACAAGGTCATGGGTGCCATGCGGATGCGCCTGTTCGGGCACCTGCAGCGCATGGAACTCGCGTTCTTCACGCGCACGAAGACCGGTGTCATCCAGTCCCGCCTGCAGAACGACGTCGGCGGCGTCGCGAGCGTGCTGAACAACACGATCTCGTCGGTGCTCGGCAACACCGTCACGGTCATCGCCGCCATCGTCGCCATGCTGTTGCTGAGCTGGCAGATGACCCTGGTCGCGGTCGTGCTGCTGCCGTTGCTCGTCATCGCGCAGCGTCGGGTCGGGCAGGTCCGTGCCCGCATCGCCGGGCAGACGCAGGAGTCGCTGTCCGACATGACGGCGATCACGCAAGAAGCACTGAGCGTCTCCGGCATCCTGCTGGCCAAGAGCTTCAACCAGCAGCGCAGTGAGACCCGCCGCTACGGAGACGAGAACCGCAACCAGATCCAGTTGCAGGTCCGCCAGCAGATGTCCGGGCAGTGGTTCTTCGCGATCGTGCAGATCTTCCTGTCGATCATCCCGGCGATCATCTACCTCGTCGCGGCCTGGCTGATCATCGGCGACGTCCCGATCACCGCCGGCACCATCGTCGCGTTCACGACGGTGCAGTCGCGCTTGCTGTTCCCGACGGTCGGACTGCTCCGGGTGGTGCTCGACCTGCAGACCTCCGGAGCGCTGTTCGCTCGGATCTTCGAGTACTTCGACCTGAAGCCCGCGATCACCGACTCGCCCACGGCGAAGCCCGTCGACGACACCATGGTCGGTCACGTCGCGTTCGACGACGTGACGTTCACGTACCCGGACGGCGAGGCCGACAAGCCGACGCTCCGCGGGGTCTCGTTCGACCTCCGACCCGGGCAGTTCGCCGCCTTCGTCGGGCCGTCGGGCGCGGGCAAGACCACCGTGTCGTACTTGGTGCCACGGTTGTACGAGGCGACCAAGGGTTCCGTGCGGTTCGCCGGACAGGACGTCCGCGACCTCGTGCACGAGGACCTCATGCGCCACGTGGGGATCGTCAGCCAGGAGACGTACCTGTTCCACGCGACGATCGGCGACAACCTGCGCTACGCCAAGCCGGACGCGACCGACGACGAGGTCGAACGGGCGGCACGCGCGGCGAACATCCACGACACGATCGCCTCGTTCCCGGACGGCTACGACACGGTCGTGGGGGAACGTGGTTACCGACTGTCCGGCGGCGAGAAGCAGCGGATCGCGATCGCGCGGGTGCTCCTGAAGGACCCTCCCGTGCTCGTGCTCGACGAGGCCACGAGCGCGCTCGACTCGATCTCGGAGCGCGTGGTGCAGACCGCGCTCGACACCGCAGCCGCGGGGCGCACCACCATCTCGATCGCGCACCGGCTGTCGACGATCCGGGACGCCGACGTCATCTTCGTGCTCGACCACGGGCGGATCGTCGAGCAGGGGACGCACGACGAACTCCTCGCGCTGGACGGCACCTACGCGCTCCTGCACCGGCAGCAGAACACCCCGGCGGACGCCGTCGGCCGCTGAACCCGCCGATCACGGCCACCGACCTGCGGGCGGGCGCGCCGATCGGACACGCGCCCCCAGACCGGGCGGGAGGCCCGTGGCGGCCCCGCCACGGGCCTCCCGTCCGACACGGGGCACGACCAGGGCGAGGCGCACGTCACGACCCAGCAGAACGCGGTGTCGGCGTCCTAGACTCGGGCCCGTGCGTTACGCGAACTCCGTGGTCGACCTCGTCGGTGACACCCCGCTCGTCAAGCTCAACCGGGTCACCGAGGGGGTGCGCGCGACCGTCCTGGTGAAGGTGGAGTACCTCAACCCCGGCGGGTCGTCGAAGGACCGCATCGCCACGCGCATCATCGATGCTGCCGAGGCCTCTGGTGACCTCCGGCCAGGCGGGACGATCGTCGAACCCACGTCGGGCAACACCGGGGTCGGGCTGGCCCTCGTCGCCCAGCAGCGCGGTTACCGGTGCGTGTTCGTGCTGCCGGACAAGGTCGGCGAGGACAAGCGCAACGTCCTGACGGCGTACGGCGCCGAGATCGTCGTCACGCCGACCGCGGTGCCGCCCGAGCACCCGGAGTCGTACTACTCGGTGTCCGACCGGCTCGTCCGCGAGATCCCCGGCGCTTACAAGCCGAACCAGTACGCGAACCCGAACGGCCCCCGCAGCCACTACGAGACCACCGGTCCGGAGATCTGGCGCGACACCGAGCAGCAGATCACCCACTTCGTCGCGGGCGTCGGGACCGGCGGCACCATCTCGGGCACCGGGCGCTTCCTGAAGGAGGCGTCCGACGGCCGTGTCCGCATCGTGGGGGCCGACCCCGAGGGCTCGGTCTACTCCGGCGGCACCGGCCGGCCGTACCTGGTCGAGGGTGTGGGCGAGGACTTCTGGCCGACCGCGTACGACCCCGAGGTGCCGGACGAGATCATCGCGGTGTCGGACGCCGACTCGTTCGGGATGACCCGCCGCCTGGCGCGGGAAGAGGGCTTGCTCGTGGGCGGGTCCAGCGGGATGGCGGTCGTCGCAGCGCTGCGGGCCGCCCGCGACCTGACCGAGGACGACGTCGTCGTGGTGCTGCTGCCCGACGGCGGTCGCGGCTACCTCGGCAAGATCTTCAACGACCGGTGGATGCGCTCGTACGGCTTCGCCGAGACCGACGAGGCGCGCACCGTCGGGTCGCTCATCGCCGGCAAGGACGGCCGTCTGCCCGACCTGGTGCACGCGCACCCGGCGGACACCGTGCGCGAGGTCGTCGACATCATGACCAAGTACGGGGTGTCCCAGATGCCCGTGCTCAGCGCGGAACCGCCGGTCGTCATCGGCGAGGTCATCGGGGCCGTCGCCGAGAAGGACCTGCTCGAACAGGTCTTCACCGGTGCCGCGAAGATGACGGACGCCCTGACCGGTTTCGTGGGCGAACCGCTCCCGTTGATCGGCGTGGGCGAGTCCGTGTCCGCAGCGCGTCGAGCCCTCGAGACGGTGGACGCCCTGCTCGTCGTCGAGGACGGCAAGCCGGTCACGGTCCTGACCCGCCACGACCTCCTGACCTACCTCTCCGAGTAAGGAACGCAGCCAGCATGACCGAGTTCAGCACCCGCGCCGTCCACGCCGGCCAGGAGCCCGACGGCCCCACCGGCGCCGTCATCCCGCCGATCCACCTGACGTCCACCTACGTGCAGGACGGCATCGGCGGGATGCGGAACGGCTACGAGTACTCCCGTGCCGGCAATCCGACGCGCGACTCCCTGCAGACGCTGCTCGCCGACCTGGACGGCGGCGTGGCCGCGTACTCGTTCGCATCAGGTCTCGCCGCCGAGGACGCCCTGCTCCGGGCGGCGCTCCGTCCCGGGGCCCGCGTCGTGATGGGGAACGACGTGTACGGCGGGACCCACCGTCTGGTCAGCCGACTGCACGTGCCGTGGGGCGTCGAGCTCGTCGTCGTCGACATGAGCGAGCTCGACCAGGTCCGGGCCGCGCTGCAGGGCGCCCCCGAGGACACCGTGCTCTGGGTCGAGACGCCGACCAACCCGCTCATGAAGATCGCCGACATCGCCGGACTCGCGACCCTCGGGCACGAGGCCGGTGCACTCGTCGTCGTGGACAACACCTTCGCGTCGCCGTACCTGCAGCAGCCGCTGTCGCTCGGTGCCGACGTCGTCGTGTACTCGACGACGAAGTACCTGGGTGGCCACTCCGACGTCGTCGGTGGGGCCGTCGTGCTCGCCGACCAGGAGCTCGCGGCGAAGGTGCAGTTCCTGCAGTTCGGCGCCGGTGCGATCTCGTCGCCGTTCGACGCCTTCCTGACCACCCGCGGCATCAAGACCCTGGCGGTCCGGATGGAGCGGCACTCCACGAACGCGCAGGCCGTCGCCGAGGCGCTCGTCGCAGCGCCGGGCATCGAGCGCGTCTACTACCCGGGGCTCGCCGACCACCCGGGGCACGACATCGCCGCCCGCCAGATGCGCGGGTTCGGCGGGATGCTGTCCGTCGCACTGTCCGGCGGCCCGGACGCTGCCCGGCGCTTCGCGGAGTCCACGGAGCTGTTCGCGCTGGCCGAGTCGCTCGGGGGAGTGGAGTCGCTCATCGGGTACCCGAGCGAGATGACGCACGCCTCGGTGAAGGGCACGGAGCTCGCGGTGCCCGAGAACGTGGTGCGCCTGTCCGTCGGCATCGAGGACGCGGGCGACCTGATCGCGGACCTGCAGCAGGCGCTGACGCGCTGACGCGGACCTGCAGCACGCGCTGACGCGCATCGCGCGTGGTCCGCGCCCCGCGACGTCGGCGGTGTCGCCCCTCGCCCCTACGATGAGCGGGTGAGCACCACGGCGACGAGGACGGGCCTGCTGAGCGGGCGGTACGCCCTCGCGACGATCGGCATGGTCGCCATCGTGGGCGTCGCGGCGTTCCAGAACCTGGCGATGACGACGATCATGCCGGTGATCAGTCGCGACCTGGACGGCGAGGCCCTGTACGCCCTGGCCTTCGCGGCACCGCTCGCGGCCGGGGTGCCCGGCATGGTGCTCGCCGGCAACTGGACCGACCGCGCCGGCGGCCGGATCGTCGCCTGGGTCTCCGCGCTGCTGTTCGCCGTCGGGACCGCCGTGGTCATGCTCGCGCCGACGATGGAGGTCTTCCTCGTCGGTCGACTGGTCGAGGGCTTCGGTGCCGGCGCGATCGACGTCGTGCTGTACGTGCTCGTCGCCCGGATCTTCCCCGCCGAGCTGCACGGACCGGTGTTCGCCGGGTTCGCGGCCGCGTGGGTGGTCCCGGCGCTGATCGGCCCGGCGATCGCCGGCATCGTCACCGACACGTGGAACTGGCACTGGGTCTTCGCGGGGGCGCTCGTGATCGCCGTGGGTGCGTTCAGCGTGCTCGTGCCGACGCTCGGACGGCTGCAGGCACCGGCGGTCGAGCTGCGGCCGCCGTGGCAGCGGATCCGGATCGGGTGGTCGGTCGCCGCGGCCGTGTCGATCCTGCTGCTGAACGTCGCGCCGGACCTGACCCCGTGGGGGATGGTGGCCGCGGTCGTGGTCGGCCTGGTCGGGACGTGGTTCGCGCTGCGCCCGCTGCTGCCGACCGGCACCTTCCGCGCCGCCGCGGGCCTGCCCTCGGTGGTGCTGCTGCGCGGGCTCGTGGCGGCGTCGTTCTTCGGCAGCGAGGCGTACGTGCCGTTCCTGCTGCAGGCGAAGCACGGACTGTCCGCATCGGCAGCGGGGCTCGCGCTGACCGTCGCCGCGCTCAGCTGGGCGGCGTCGAGTTGGGCGCACGGTCGGCTGGGGGAGCAGCGCCTGACCGCACGTCGGACCTTCGGTGTCGGACTCGTGCTCGTCCTGGTGAGCCTGCTGGCGGCCTTCGCGGTGGCGACGCTCGACCTGCCGTGGTGGGTGCTCGTCGCCGGCTGGTTCGTCGGCGGCGCGGGCATGGGGGCGATCTACCCGCGGACGTCGATGCTCACCCTGCGGTTCTCGGGCGAGGGCGACGACGGCTTCGCGAGCTCGGCGCTCACCATCGCCGACGCCGCGGGCAGCGTCATCGGCCTGGCGGTCACCGGGCTGCTGTTCACCGCGACCGGCGGCGCCGAGGGCACGGTGTCCTTCCCGCTGGTCTTCGCGGCGATGATCTGCTTCGCCGCACTGGCGATCGCCGCGGTCCGGCGGCTCGGACCCGTCCCCGCGCCGGTGTCGTCGGCGTCGCCGGACCGCGCAGCCGGGTAGCGTGGCAGACCGGACCGAAGAGGAGACACCCGTGGTGCGCATCGTCGCTGCAGCCGTCGTCCTGACGGCCGCCCTCGCGTTGGCCGGCTGCCAGGGCACGACCTCCGCTGCGCCCACGCCGGTGCAGAGCACGGACCTGACCAGCTCCGACGGCGGGTTCGACAAACAGGCCGTCATCGGCGTCGTGCTGGTCGACGACGACGCGGCCCTGGGCGAGGACCTGCGGACCGGCCTGTCCGATGCCGGGTTCCGTCCCGACGTCCGGGTCGCACCCGCGTCCGGCGCGGCGGCGTCCCAGCGGACCGCGGTCGCCCAGCTCGTCCGCAAGGGCGCCAAGGCCCTGCTCGTGCACGCGGCTCGGCCGTCCGCGCTCACCGGGGTGATCCAGACCGCGCACGACGCCGGTGTCGTGGTGGTGTCCCTGGGCGATCCGCTGCCGGCGAGCGGTACCGGCGGCGACGGTGTGTCGGCCGACTACCGGGTGCCCGCAGCGGCGGACGACGCAGACCTGGCGGCCACCGCGGTCGAGGTCGTGCAGTCGTTGCAGCGCGGCGAGAAGCCGGAGACCGAACCGAGCGACGGCGAGTCGACCGACGCCGAGTGAGCCGAGGCGAGCCGCGTCACCAGGCCGGTCAGCGCCGCGCCAGCAGGCCGGTCAGCGCCGCGTCAGCATCCCGGTCAGTGCCGTGCCACCAGGCGGCTCAGCTCAGCTCCACCAGGCCGGGAACGACAGCGTGATCGTCTCGACCAGCGCCTTCCGCGACCGTCGGGGCCCGGCGAGCCACGCTTCGATCGCCCCGACGAAGCCCTGCGCGACGTAGCCGGCGGCCACGTCGTCGAGGAGCTCCGGGCGGCGGTCGGCGTCGAGTTCGCGGATGTGCAGGGCACTCGACTCGGTGAAGTGGCCCACGAGCAGCCGGTGCAGTGACGCGTCGTTCGGGTCCGGCAGTGCCTTGGCGTAGATGTCGCGGTGGGTGGTCACGTGCTCGACGACCGCGTTGATGCCCCGCCGTGTGATGGTCGCGAGCTCGGCCGCGTCGGCTCCGCGGGCGGCTGCGGCCCGTCGGTCGTCGGCGTCGTCCTGCCGGATGCGGTCGAGCTCCGGCGTCAGCACGTCGGCGAGCAGCGATCCGGGGGAGACCGCGTGCGAGTAGAACGTCGCGCGGTTGATGCCGGCGGCACGGGTGACGTCCGCGACGGTGATCTCGGAGACGGGGCGGTCGGCCGCCAGTCGCAGGATCGCTTCGCGCAGGGCGGCGGTCGTGTGCAGGATCCGGGCATCCACCATGACGCCCACCCCCTTCTGATCCGGTTCACCCGGAGGCCCCCGAGCAGTCCGACGGTACCGCATGGCACGGGATCGGCACGCTGACGGCGGGTGGCAACACGCGGGCAATCCGAGCCGACCGCGTCGGGAGCGCTCCTGCTGCCCGTAGGATGGTTCCGCGGACGAATCGATTCGATCGACGCCGCGATCACCTCCCCGCCCCTCACCGCCGAAGGACTCCTGCTCGTGACCGCGCCCGCCACCACCGGTTCGCTCCGGGTCGTCCTGCACCCCGGAGACTCCCTCTCCCGTGGGCAGCGACTCGTCTACGTCTTCGTCCTGGGCGCCCTGACGGCGCTCGGGCCGTTCACGATCGACCTGTACCTGCCGGCGTTCCCGGCGATCAAGGAGCAGTTCGGCGTCACCGACGGCGCCGTGCAGCTGACGCTCACGGCGACGACGCTCGGGTTCGCGTTCGGGCAGCTGCTCGTCGGTCCGTGGAGCGACAAGGTCGGCCGCCGGCTGCCGCTCATCATCGCGACGACGGTGCACATCGCCGCGTCGATCGGCGCGGCGACCGCTCCCGACATCGAGCTCCTCGCGGTGTTCCGCGTGCTCCAGGGCATGGGCGCGGCCGCCGGCGGTGTCGTCGCGATGGCCACCGTCCGCGACCTGTTCGGCGGCAAGCCGCTCGTCCGGATGCTGTCCCGCTTGGCGATGGTGAACGGGCTGGCGCCGATCCTCGCGCCGCTCATCGGCTCGCAGATGCTCCAGTTCACCAGCTGGCGTGGCATCTTCGTCTTCCTCGCCTGCTACGGCCTGGCCGTGGTGATCGCGTCGATCCTGCTCATCGTCGAGACCCTGCCCCCGGCCCGTCGTCGCGAGGCCGGGCACTCGACGATCGGTCAGCGGTACAAGGCGCTGTTCTCCGACCGGATCTTCGTGGGGGTCGCGCTCATCGGGGCGATGGTGTTCAGCGGGTTGTTCTCGTACCTCAGCTCGTCGCCGTTCCTGTTCCAGGGCGTCTACGGACTCGACGCCCAGCAGTACGGGCTGCTCTTCGCGGTGAACTCGGTGGGCGTCGTGCTCGGTGTGCAGATCTCCGCGCGGTTGGCGCAGCGCGTCGGGCCGCAGTGGATCCTGGCGTGCTCGACGGCGACGCTGTTCCTGGCGTCGATCGCGATCATCGTGCTCGACCAGCTCGGTGCGGGGCTCGTGGGCGTGCTCGTGCCCCTGTGGTTCTTCATCGCGGCGTGCGGGTTCTCGTTCCCCCTCGTCCAGGTCATCGGCCTGGCTGCGCACGGCAAGGAGGCCGGAACGGCGGCGTCGCTGCTCGGCGCCCTGAACTTCGGCGTCGCCGGCCTGATCTCGCCGATCGTCGGTTGGCTCGGCATCACCACCGCGACCCCGATGGCGATCGTGATGGCCTCGACCTCGGTGATGGCCATCCTGATCCTGTGGTTCGTGGTGCGGCCCCGGACGGTCCCCGAGCTCACGCACTGACGCGTTCTCCACAGCTGCCCGGATCAGCCGGACAGCGGCCCCCGCGCGTCCATAGGCTGTGCCCATGAGCGACGCGGTGGAGCAGGCACGGGCAGCGGCCGAGGCCGCCAGGCAGGCAGCGGACGAGGCACGCCGGCTGGCCGACGAAGCCGTGCAGCGGGCCGAGGAGCTCGCCGCCGCACTCGCCGGACAGGAGGCCCGGCTCGCCCCCGACGCGGAGCCCGCCTCCGCCACCCCACCGGCTCCAGAGCCCACCACCGCAGGACCCACCGCAGCCGTCCCGGACGACGCGACGGCGGCTCCCGACGCGGCCGTCCCGGCACCGGCGGACGCCCCGGCGGCCGGCACCGCGCCTCCCGGCAGTGGCGCAGCCCCGCTCGGGCCGGACGCCGTCGCCGCGATCCGCACCGGCTACACCGTCGAGGGGCAGGCGCTCGAACTCGGTGCCCTGGTGAACGGCGAGGCGCAGCCCGACGTCCAGGTCCGCATCCCGCTCGGCATGCTGAACCGGCACGGGCTGGTCGCCGGTGCGACCGGCACCGGCAAGACCCGCACGCTGCAGGTCCTCGCCGAACAGATCGCGGCGAACGGCGTGCCGGTCTTCGCGGCCGACATCAAGGGCGACCTGTCCGGGCTCGCGGTGGTCGGGCAGGGGAACGAGAAGCTGCTCGCGCGCACCGCGGGCATCGGCCAGCAGTGGCAGGGCGTCGCGAGCCAGGCGGAGCTCTTCTCGCTCGGTGGCCAGGGCACGGGCGTGCCGATCCGCGCGACGGTGTCCGGGTTCGGGCCGTTGCTGCTGTCGAAGGTGCTCGGCCTGAACGACACCCAGGAGTCCTCGCTCGGACTGGTGTTCCACTACGCGGAGCAGGCCGGGTTGCCGCTCGTCGACCTGGCCGACCTGCGGAGCGTGCTGACGTTCTTGGTGGGCGACCAGGGCAAGGGCGAGCTCGCCGAGCTCGGTGGTCTGTCGAAGCAGACCGCCGGGGTGATCCTGCGCGAGCTCATCACGTTCGCCGACAAGGGTGCCGACCAGTTCTTCGGCGAGCCCGAGATCGACACGCAAGTGTTCCTGCGCACGGCGGCGGACGGCCGGGGGATCGTGAGCCTGCTCGAGGTCCCGGGCGTGCAGGACCAGCCCGAGGTCTTCTCGACGTTCCTGATGTGGCTCTTGGCCGACCTGTTCAACGAACTGCCAGAGGTGGGCGACCAGGACAAGCCGAAGCTCGTGTTCTTCTTCGACGAGGCGCACCTGCTGTTCAGCGGGGCGTCGAAGGACTTCACGGACCAGATCGTGCGGACCGTGCGGTTGATCCGGTCGAAGGGCGTCGGGATCTTCTTCGTGACCCAGACCCCGAAGGACGTGCCGAACGACGTCCTGGCGCAGCTCGGGTCGCGCATCCAGCACCAGCTGCGGGCGCACACCCCCGACGACGCGAAGGCGCTCCGGGCGACGGTGTCGACCTACCCGTCGAGCGACTACGACCTGGGCGAGGTACTGACTTCGCTGGCGACCGGCGAGGCGATCGTCACCGTCATGAACGAGAAGGGTGCGCCGACGCCGGTCGCGTGGACCCGGTTGCGCGCGCCGCAGGGATCGATGGACCCGATGCCCGCCGCCGAGATGCTGTCGCGGGTGCAGGCATCGCCGTTGCTCGCGACCTACGGCACCCGGGTGGACCCGGACTCGGCGCACGAGATGCTCGCGCGCCGGATGGAGGCAGCTGCTGCCGAGGCCGCGGCGGCGGACGCGCAGAAGGACGCAGCCATCGCGGCGGCCGAGGCCGAGAAGGAAGCCGCGCGGGCGGCGGCGACCGCGGCCAAGGAAGCCGCGGCGCGGGCCAAGCAGGAGGAACGCGAGCGGGCTGCTGCGCAGAAGGAGTACGAGCGGACGCAGCGCGAGTTCGAGAAGGCCGAGCGGGCTGCGGCGTCGCGGCGTTCGGGCCGGTCGGGGCGGAGCACGCGGACGACGACCTCACGGAAGGCGGACGACCCGCTGTCGGACCTGCTCGGGTCACGGCTCGGCGGCACGATCGCGAAGGAGGTCGTGCAGGGGATCTTCTCGACGCTGCGCCGACGTCGGTGACGTCCAGCAGCTCCGAGCGTCAGCGACCGAGCAGACCGGTGAACTCGACGACGAGCAGACCCAGGACGACGAGTGCTGCCACGCCGCCGACGAGCAGGTAGGCCGGCCGCTGTTCGTACCAAGCGCGGCTCGACGGGTAGCGCTTCGCGAAGACCCGGGCCGAGACCGGACGTGCCTCTTCCGTCACCTGGACGCCCATGGCGTCGACGACCTGGGCGAGCCCGTCGTCGCCCCACACGTCGGCACGGATGCGGAACAGGTGCGCACCCGTCGCGTCGAACGCCACGAGTTCGCGCATGGTGCGGTCGACCGAGCTGCCGTAGGTGGTGGCGAGCACCAGACTGTGCACGCGGTCGCGGGGGATCCGACGGTGCGCGGTGACCACGCCCCGGATCGTCAGGCCGTCAGGGTCGATGCCGATGTACGCCGTGCTCAGTCGGACGAACACGACGCCCACGAGGACCGCCAGCGCGACGACCACGGTCGCGACCATCGCCCACGTCCGGAACGGGAACGACACCCAGACCAGGGCGACGGCGAGCGGCACGGCCGAGAACACGATGCTCAGCGCCGTCGAACGGACCAGGGACCGGCGGGGGCGGAGGACGACGTCGTACACGGTGGCACGCAGGTGCGGCGTCGCTGGCACCGTCATGTCCCCCATGCGCTTCTCCTGAACCCTCGGGTCTCCCGGGCACGCCGAATCGGCCGCCCTGCGAGCGACGCCCCTGCCGCTCGATGCACCGCGGTCGACTCGTCCCGGAGTCGTCCGCTCCGGCAAGCATAGGTGCACGACGGGGACCGGGGACAGCCCGTTCCACCCCGGATCGGCGTTTGACGGCCAGTCCTTGGCGAACAGGGGACAGGTGGGTCCGCCGCGTGGGGGACCGGCGACGAGGAACGCCGCGAACGAAGAAAGCCCCGCACCGGAGTGCGGGGCTTGCTCGGCGGAGAATGGGGGATTCGAACCCCCGAGGGCTTGCACCCAACACGCTTTCCAAGCGTGCGCCATAGGCCACTAGGCGAATTCTCCTTGTGCCGTCTCGCGACGGCGACACCCAATGGTACAGGTTCTCAGGGGTGCTCACGACCGTGTGTCGTCGAGGCGGGTGCTCCCAGTTGTCGTGACATGTCCGGCGACTACCCTGAGACGCGTGTCGACCCGCATCTACATCACGTCAGCAGAAGGGCACACGGGCAAGAGCACCGTCGCCCTCGGTGTCCTCGAGACCCTCGCGCGCTCCGTCGGCCGCGTCGGCGTGTTCCGCCCGGTCGCCCGCTCGGTCGCCGAACCCGACTACGTGCTCGAACTGCTGCTGCAGCACACCGCGGTCGGGATCTCGTACGACGACGCCGTGGGGGTCACCTACGACGACGTCCACGCGGATCCGGACGCCGCGCTCGGCACCATCGTGAACCGCTTCGCCCAGGTGGAGCGCCAGTGCGACGCGGTGGTCGTGCTCGGGTCCGACTACACCGACGTCGGCAGCCCCACCGAGCTGTCGTTCAACGCGAAGGTCGCCGCGAACCTCGGTGCCCCGGTGCTCCTCGTCCTCGGTGGTCGTGACGCCGCCGAGCGCGGTGCCCGCACACCCGAGGGGATGGCGCAGGTCGCGGACGTCACGACGAGCGAGCTCCGGGCGGCGCACGCGCAGCTGTTCGGCGTCGTCGTGAACCGCGCCGACCCGGAGGCCCTCGCCGCGATCGTGGCGAGTGTCGAGCGGGCCGTGCACGACGACCACCCGGACGTGCCCGTGTGGGCGATCCCGGAGGACCGCGTCCTCGTCGCCCCGACCGTCCGCGCGCTGCTGCAGGCGACCGACGCCACCCTGGTGCGCGGGGACGACGCCCTGCTCGACCGCGAGGCACTCGGCACCGTCGTCGCCGGCATGAGCATGGAGAACGTCCTGCCGCGCCTGATCGAGGGCGGCATCGTCGTGGTCCCCGGTGACCGCAGCGACGTGCTCATCGCGACCCTGCTGGCGAACCAGTCGGACACGTTCCCGAGCCTGGCCGGCGTGATCCTGAACGGCGGGTTCGAGACCGCACCGCAGATCTCCCGGCTGCTCGAGGGGCTGTCGAGCTCGCTGCCGATCGCGCAGAACGACCTGGGCACGTACGACACCGCCCTCCGCATCACGCAGACCCGCGGGCGCCTGGCGGCGGACTCGCCCCGCAAGGCCGACCTCGCGCTCGCCCTGTTCGAGCAGCACGTCGACGCCGAATCCCTGCGCGACCGTCTGCAGCTCACGCCGTCCGGCGTCGTCACGCCGCTCATGTTCGAGCACGGGCTGCTCGACCGGGCACGAGGGTACGGCAAGCACATCGTGCTGCCCGAGGGCGAGGACGACCGCATCCTCCGCGCGGCGTCGACGCTGCTCGCCCGCCAGGTCTGCGAGCTGACGATCCTCGGCGACCCCGTCGCGATCCGCACCCGCGCGACCGAGCTCGGACTCGACCTCGACGCCGCCCAGCTCGTGTCGCCGTTCGACCCCGAGCTCCGCGAACGCTTCGCCGAGGAGTACACCCGGCTCCGCGCACACAAGGGGATGTCGATCGAGCTCGCGCGCGACACCGTGACCGACGTCTCGTACTTCGGCACGATGATGGTCCAGCTCGGACTCGCCGACGGCATGGTCTCCGGTGCGAAGCACACCACCGCGCACACCATCCGGCCGTCCTTCGAGATCATCAAGACCCGTCCGGACACGTCGATCGTGTCGAGCGTGTTCCTGATGGCGCTCGCGGACCGCGTCCTGGTCTACGGCGACTGCGCGGTGATCCCGGACCCGACGAGCGAGCAGCTCGCCGACATCGCGATCTCGTCGGCCGAGACGGCGACCCAGTTCGGCATCGACCCCCGCGTCGCGATGCTCAGCTACTCGACCGGCGACAGCGGCACCGGCGCCGACGTCGACAAGGTCCGTGCCGGCACCGCCTTCGTCCGTGAGCGCCGTCCCGACCTGCTCGTCGAGGGCCCGATCCAGTACGACGCCGCTGCCGACCCGACGGTCGCGAGCACGAAGATGCCGGACTCCCCGGTGGCCGGCAAGGCGACCGTCTTCATCTTCCCGGACCTCAACACGGGCAACAACACCTACAAGGCCGTGCAGCGCTCCGCCGGCGCGGTCGCCATCGGGCCCGTCCTGCAGGGACTGCGCAAGCCGATCAACGACCTCTCCCGCGGCGCCCTCGTCAGCGACATCGTGAACACCGTCGCGATCACCGCGATCCAGGCCGGCACCGCGTCCGACGCGGCCTGACCTGCGCGACACACACCGCGCCTCCCGTCCGGCCGACCAGGCCATGAGCAGAAAGCGACACCACCCGTGACCGCAGCCCTCGTCGTGAACTCCGGATCGAGTTCGTTCAAGTACCAGCTCATCGAACTCGAGGGGGAGCGCACGCTCGCCTCCGGGCTCGTGGAGCGCATCGGCGAGTCGGCCGGCGCGTGGAAGCACACCAACGCGCTGACGGGGGAGTCGTCGTCGAACGACGCCGCGTCCGTGCCGGACCACGCCGCCGGGTTCCAGGCGATGATCGACGCGTTCGCCAAGGTCGGTCCGTCGTTCGACGAGCACCCGCCGGCCGTCGTCGGCCACCGCGTCGTGCACGGCGGCACCACCTTCGACCGCGCGACGGTGGTGACGGACGACGTCGAACGACAGATCGAGGCGCTCAACAGCCTCGCGCCGCTGCACAACCCGGCGAACCTCGAGGGGATCCGGGCCGCGAAGCAGGTGTTCTCCGACGTGCCGCACGTCGCCGTGTTCGACACCGCGTTCCACCAGACCATGCCGCCGCACGCCTACACCTACGCGATCCCGGCCGACCTGGCGTCGAAGTACTCCATCCGCCGCTACGGCATGCACGGCACGAGCCACAAGTACGTCTCCGAGCAGGCCGCGGTCTTCCTCGACCGCCCGCTGTCCGAGCTGAAGACCATCGTGCTGCACCTGGGCAACGGTGCCTCGGCCGCAGCGATCGACGGCGGGAAGTCGATCGAGACATCGATGGGCCTCACACCGCTCGAAGGTCTCGTCATGGGTACCCGCTCCGGCGACCTCGACCCCGCCGTCCTGCTGCACCTGCACCGCGAGGCCGGGCTGTCCTTCGACGAGCTCGACACCATGCTCAACAAGCAGTCCGGGATGCTCGGCCTGACCGGCAACGGCGACATGCGCGACGTCCAGGACGCCGCCCTCAACGGCGACGAGGTCGCCGAAGCGGCGCTCGCCGTGTACCGCCACCGCATCCGTCGCTACGTCGGCGCCTACACGGCGCAGCTCGGCGGGCTCGACGCGGTGGTCTTCACCGCCGGCGTCGGCGAGAACAACGCGCTGCTGCGCCGGCGCGTGCTCGCCGGGCTCGAGCACCTGGGCATCGAGATCGATGCGGACCGCAACGAGCTGGGATCCCGGGAGGCCCGGGTCATCTCCACGGACACCTCACGTGTCGCGGTGCTCGTGATCCCGACGAACGAGGAACTGGAGATCGCCCGACAGTCGGCTGCGGTCGCGCTCTGACGCGGAGCGCGCTGCGCGGTGCGCGCTGCGCTGCCTGGCGCCAGCACGGTGCGGCCTGGCTGGGCTGGTGCGGGGTTGGTCGCTGGGTGCGCGCTTGTAGCGCGGCACGGAGCGTGCAAGCTCGCACGGGGTGTCGAGGTGCGCACGGTGCGGACGGTGCGGACGGTGCGGACGGTGCGGACGGTGCGGACGGGAGGCGCGGGGCGGGCTGGCGCCGTGCCTCCCGTCCGGCGCTGGGTCGCGGTCGCCGCATGGTGCGGCCTGCGTGGGCTGGTGCGGGGTTGGTGGCTGGGTGCGCGCTTGCAGCGCGGCACCGGGCGTGCAAGCTCGCACGGGGTGTCGAGGTGCGCACGGTGCGGACGGTGCGGACGGTGCGGACGGTGCGGACGGGAGGCGCGGGGCGGGCTGGCGCCGTGCCTCCCGTCCGGCGCTGGGTCGCGGTCACCACACGGTGCGGCCTGCGTGGGCTGGTGCGGGGTTGGTCGCTGGGTGCGCGCTTGTAGCGCGGCACGGAGCGTGCAAGCTCGCACGGGGTGACGAGGTGCGCACGGTGCGGACGGGGCGCGCGCCTCAGGACAGGGCGTCGAGGGCCGCGGGGATCGGCGTGTTCCCGCTCGTGACCTCGAACTGGACCCCGACGGCCGAGTCGTCGAGCAGCGCGTGCAGCACGACCGTGGCGACGTCGGCGCGGGGGATCGAGCCGCGCGGCACGGTGCGCCCGACGTCGACCGTTCCCTGCGGCGGGGTGTCGAGCAGGCCTCCCGGACGCACGATCGTCCACCGCAGCCGTCGGGCGCGCAGGTTCGCGTCGGCCTCGGCCTTCGCCCGGAGGTAGACCTGGAACACGGCGGCGTCGTCCTTCGCAGGGACCACCGCGGCCTCCGGGTCGTAGGTGTCCGCCGCCATCGCCGACACCATCACGTACCGGTCGATGCCCGCGCGCTCCGCGGCGTCCGCGAGCAGGATCGCGCCGTCCCGGTCGACGGTGAGCTTGCGCTCCGCGCCGCTGTTCGGCCCGGCGCCGGCGGCGAAGACCACGGCGTCGACCCCGCGGAGGCGCAGTGCCAGGTCGTCGTCGCCGAGCTGTTCGAGGTCCGCGACGATCGCCGTGGCACCCTGCTGCTCCACGTCGGCGACGTGTGCGGGGTTGCGGACGATCGCGACGGCGTCGTGTCCGGCGTCGGTGATCTGGCGGGCGAGGAGCAGTGCGATCTGGCCGTGTCCTCCGGCGATGGCGATCTTCATGTGTCAATCCTGCCCGGTCGCATCCGGTAGAGTTGTCGGCGGCTCCTCACGTGACGCCATCCAGGTGAACTCCCCCAGGGCGGAAACGCAGCAAGGGTAGCCGGGCTCTGGCGGGTGCGTGGGGAGTCTTTTCTGTCTCCGCAAGGGTAGCCGGGGCTGTGCCCGTCTCCGGCGCGAGTGCGTGGGGAGTCTTTTCTGTCTCCGCAGGGGGAGCCGCGGCTGAGCCCGAGCAGCGTCACGCACCGCGCCTCCTGTCCGACCCCGAGTCGGCCGGGAGGCGCGGTGCCGTCCGTGCGCTCGGCCCACTCTGGGCAGGCGGTCCGGTCCAGTGCCCGTGGACCTGTGGAGGGGCACGCGGGTGTCGGTCGTCCCGGCTACCCTGGTCGCGTGGTCACCGCCCTGTATCGCCGTTACCGGCCCGAGAACTTCGCCGAGCTGATCGGGCAGTCGCAGGTCACCGACCCGCTCCGCACGGCGCTCCGCACCAACCGCGTCAACCACGCCTACCTGTTCAGCGGTCCGCGTGGCTGCGGCAAGACGACCTCGGCCCGCATCCTGGCGCGGTGCCTCAACTGCGCCGAGGGGCCGACCGACACCCCGTGCGGCGTCTGCCCGAGCTGTGTCGAACTCGCCCGTGACGGCAGCGGTTCGCTCGACGTCATCGAGATCGACGCCGCGAGCCACAACGGTGTCGACGACGCGCGCGACCTCCGTGACCGCGCCGTGTTCGCCCCCGCGCGCGACCGCTACAAGATCTTCATCCTCGACGAAGCGCACATGGTCACCCCGCAGGGGTTCAACGCGCTGCTCAAGCTGGTCGAAGAACCGCCGGAGCACGTCAAGTTCATCTTCGCGACGACCGAGCCGGAGAAGGTCATCGGCACGATCCGGTCGCGCACCCACCACTACCCGTTCCGGCTCGTGCCGCCCGCCGTCATGCTCGAGTACATCGAGCAGCTCTGCACGCAGGAATCGGTCACGGTCGCACCCGGCGTCCTGCCCCTGGTCGTGCGCGCCGGCGGTGGTTCCGTCCGCGACACCCTGTCCCTGCTCGACCAGCTCATCGCCGGCAGCGAAGACGGCGCGATCGCCTACGAGCGCGCGGTCGCCCTGCTCGGCTACACCGACGCCGCGCTGCTCGACGACGTCGTGGACGCCCTCGCCGTGGCCGACCCGGCCTCCGCCTTCGCTGCGATCGACCGGGTCGTGCAGACCGGTCAGGACCCGCGTCGGTTCGTCGAGGACCTGCTCGAGCGCTTGCGCGACCTGATCGTCGTCGCGGCGACGAACGAGAGCGCCGCGGCGGTCCTGCGCGGTGTCTCGCCGGACGAGCTCGACACCATGACCCGGCAGGCCGGTGTCTTCGGTGCCACCGGGCTGTCCCGTGGCGCGGACATCGCGAACAAGGCGCTGACCGACATGACCGGAGCGACCTCGCCCCGGCTGCACCTCGAGCTCATGACGGCGCGCATGCTCGTACCCGAGGCCGACGACACCCAGCGCGGTGCCCTCGCCCGGGTCGAGCGGCTCGAGCGCCGCGTCGGTGTCGGGGACGCCGGCGGACACCAGGCACCGTCCGGCGCGGTCGCGGCGCAGGGGTCCACCCAGCCGGCCGCCACCAGCACGGCGCCCGCACCGGCCGCGTCGTCGGCTGCGGCACCGCGTCGGCAGGAGCCCGCCGCGCAGCAGGGCCCCGCCGTCCAGCAGACCCCGGCGGCGCAGCAGGCTCCCGCCGCGCAGCAGGCTCCCGCCGCGGCGTCGGCGAACGCGGCTCCGGCGGCGCAGTCCGACGCCGGCAGTGCGGCACGTGACGCCGCAGCCTCCTGGGCCGCAGCCGTCCCGAGCGCTCCCGAGCCCGCTGCTCCGACCACCGAACAAGTCAGTGCTTCGTCCACGGGCCAGGGCACGACGATCGGTGACGAGCCGGCGGTCCGGACCGTCGGCGCCGTGGGCTTCCAGCAGATGCGCGACGCCTGGCCGCAGATCGTCGAGCACGTGCAGCACGCCAAGCGGTCGGCGTGGTCGGTGGTCGTCACCGCACAGGTGACCGCGCTGCGCGACGACGTGCTGACCCTGACCTTCCCGAGCCAGCAGGACGTCGCCTCGTTCAAGGAGATGTCCGACCCCTCGGCCAGTGTGAGCGAACTGCTCCGCGCCGCGATCATGGACGTCATCGGGCTCCGCGTGAAGTTCGTCGCCCGCGGTCCCGGGGGGCCTGGTCAACAGCGCACCCCGGTCCCCACGCAGCAGCCGTCCGCCCCGGCCGGCCGTCCGGCGCCGGCGAGCCAGCCCGCTGAGCAGGCGCAGCCGCAGTCGCAGCCGCAGCCGCAGACGTCGTCGGCGCCGCAGTCCGCCGCGCCCGCTCCGACGTCGGCCCCGGCCCCGGCCTCCGAGGCCGCTGCAGCCACCGGGGACGGTCCGGCCGCCCCTGCTGAGGCCGCCGCCTCCGCAGCGCCCGACACGACGGCGGCACCCGAACCCGCGGCGTCCACGCCGGAGTCCGGTCCCGCCGCCACCGAGCCGGAGCCCCGTCCGGCGCAGGCACCCGCTCCGGCGTCGGCGCCGGCTCCCGCTGCTGCGTCGGCACCCGCTCCGACGCAGGCACCCGCTCCCGCGCAGGCGCCCGCACCGTCCGGCGCACCCGTCACCGACTGGGCGGTCGCGACGATCCCCGCGAGCGACCCCACCGCCGACGCCGTGCCCGAGTCCGTCGAACCCGGCTGGGCGGCACCCTTCGGCACCGCTCCGGCCGCCGCGCCCGTCGCCCCGGCCGAGTCCGTCGACCCGCAGCAGCCCCGGTCCGAGGCGCCTGCGCAACCCGCCGGTGCCACCGCACCGCAGGGGGTGCAGCCGACCGACGGCGGACCGCAGGCGGCGTCGTCGACGGTCGCCGCGCCTCCCGGAGGACCCGTCGTACCGGGCGTGCCCGTCGACGACTACCCGCTGGACGACGAACCGTACGACGACGGCGCGCCGTTCCCGGACCCCGGTCACGGCCGATCCGCCGCAGCGCCCGCGCAGGCGCCGGCCGCCCCGCGCGCACAGACGGCTCCTCCGGCCGCGCCGCGGACCGCACCACCGGCGCGTCGTGCGCCGGTCGCCGGTCGCTACGGCGAGGCCGTCGTGCGTGAGATCCTCAATGCCCAGTTCATCGAGGAGACCGCTCTCCACCAGGACGGTGCCTGATGTACGACGGGATCGTCCAGGACCTCATCGACGAGTTCGGTCGCCTGCCGGGCATCGGCCCGAAGTCGGCGCAACGCATCGCGTTCCACATCCTGCAGACCGAGTCGTTCGACCCGTCGCG
Organism: Curtobacterium sp. 18060; assembly: GCF_902706105.1. Lineage (NCBI taxonomy): Bacteria > Bacillati > Actinomycetota > Actinomycetes > Micrococcales > Microbacteriaceae > Curtobacterium > Curtobacterium sp. 18060. The sequence goes on from NZ_CACSJV010000019.1 coordinate 24,211, forward strand.
GCTGTCCGAGCTGCTGGCGGACGTCAAGGAGCGCGTGCGCTTCTGCGAGATCTGCGGCAACGTCACCGAGAACGTCCAGTGCAGCATCTGCCGCGACCCGCGCCGGTCGCCGGCCACGATCTGCGTGGTGGAAGAGGCGAAGGACGTCGCGGCGATCGAACGCACCCGTGAGTTCCGCGGGCTCTACCACGTGCTCGGTGGCGCGATCAGCCCGATCGACGGCATCGGCCCGGACGACCTGCGGATCCAGCAGCTCATGACGCGCCTGGCCGACGGCACGGTCGAAGAGGTCATCATCGCGACCGACCCCAACCTCGAGGGCGAGGCGACGGCGACCTACCTGAGCCGGCTGCTCGTCCCGATGGGCATCCGGACGACCCGGCTGGCCTCGGGCCTGCCGGTCGGCGGCGACCTCGAGTACGCCGACGAGGTCACGCTCGGCCGTGCGTTCGAGGGCCGTCGCGTCGTCGGCGGCTGAGCCCCACGCAGGATAGTTGCGTGTGGGGCGGCTCGCACGCAACATCCTCGAAACACCGACTACCATTGTGAGACCGCGTGACCTCGCGGTGTCGCCGTCTCCGGGAGTACCAGCCAGTGGCCTTGATCGTGCAGAAGTTCGGTGGATCCTCCGTCGCGGACGCCGAGAGCATCAAGCGCGTGGCGAAGCGGATCGTCGAGACGAAGAAGGCCGGCAACGACGTCGTCGTGGCGGTGTCGGCGATGGGCGACACCACCGACGAGCTCGTCGACCTGGCGCACTCGGTCACCCCGATCCCCGCCGGCCGTGAACTCGACATGCTCCTGACCGCGGGGGAGCGCATCTCGATGGCGCTGCTCGCGATGGCGATCAAGAGCCTCGGGGTCGAAGCCTCGTCGTACACCGGCAGCCAGGCGGGCATGCTCACCGACGCGCAGCACGGCAAGGCGCGCATCGTCGACGTCACCCCGAAGCGCGTGCGTGAGGCGCTCGACTCCGGCCACGTCGCGATCGTCGCGGGGTTCCAGGGGTTCAACCGCACGACGGGCGAGATCACCACGCTCGGCCGGGGCGGCTCGGACACGACGGCCGTCGCCCTCGCCGCCGCGCTCGACGCCGACGTCTGCGAGATCTACACCGACGTCGACGGCATCTTCACCGCCGACCCTCGTGTCGTGCCGAAGGCCCGCAAGGTCGACCGCATCACGAGCGAGGAGATGCTCGAGCTCGCGGCGTCCGGCGCCAAGGTCCTCTACATCCGTGCCGTCGAGTACGCCCGCCGGCACGGCGTCACCCTGCACGTCCGGTCCTCGTTCAACAACACCGAGGGCACCATCGTCTACAACCCTGCCGAGGGGGAAACCGTGGAAGAACCGATCATCACCGGGATCGCCGGAGACCTCTCCGAGGGGAAGATCACCGTCGTGGGCGTCCCGGACCAGCCGGGCAAGGCCGCCGAGATCTTCACCAACGTCGCACGCGCCGGGGCGAACATCGACATGATCGTCCAGAACGTGTCGGCGGCGTCGACCGGGCGGACGGACATCTCGTTCACCCTGCCGAAGGACCAGGGCCAGACCGTGCTCACGGCGCTCGAGGTCGCGAAGTCCGACATCGGCTACGAGAGCATCCAGTACGACGACCAGATCGGCAAGCTCGCCCTGGTCGGTGCCGGTATGCGCACCAACGCCGGCGTCTCGGCGAAGCTCTTCCGCGCGCTGCACGACGCATCGATCAACATCGAGATGATCTCCACCTCGGAGATCCGCATCTCGGTCGTCACCCGCGCCGACACCCTCAACGAGGCGATGCGGGTCGTGCACAACGCGTTCGACCTCGACGCCGATGCCGAAGCCGTCGTCCACGCCGGCACCGGCCGCTGACCCACGCTGACCCGCTGAACCAGGAGCACCGCATGAGCACCCTCACCGTCGCCGTCGTCGGCGCCACCGGACAGGTCGGCGCCGTGATGCGTCGTCTGCTCGAAGAGCGCGCGTTCCCGGCCGACCAGGTCCGGTTCTTCGCGAGCGCCCGGTCCGCCGGCACGACCCTGCCGTTCCGCGGCGAGCAGATCGTGGTCGAGGACTCCGAGCTGGCCGATCCGTCGGGCATCGACATCGCCCTGTTCTCGGCCGGTGCCACCGCCTCGCGGGCCCTCGCGCCGAAGTTCGCCGCAGCCGGGGCGCTCGTCGTCGACAACTCGAGCGCCTGGCGCATGGACCCCGAGGTCCCGCTCGTCGTGAGCGAGGTCAACCCGCACGCGATCGACCAGGCCCCCAAGGGGATCATCGCGAACCCCAACTGCACCACCATGGCGATCATGCCGGTACTCAAGGTGTTGGACACCGAGGCCGGGCTCCGCCGTCTGGTCGCCACGACCTACCAGGCCGTCTCCGGCTCCGGGCTCGCCGGCGTCGAGGAGCTGCTCGGCCAGGCGCGTGCCGCCCTCGAGCAGGACACCGCAGCGCTCACCCACGACGGTTCCGCGGTGACGTTCCCCGAGCCGGTCAAGTACGTCCGCCCGATCGCCTTCGACGTCGTGCCGCTCGCCGGCAGCATCGTCGAGGACGGCCTGGGGGAGACCGACGAAGAGAAGAAGCTCCGCAACGAGAGCCGCAAGATCCTCGAGCTCCCCGACCTGCTCGTCGCCGGCACGTGCGTGCGTGTGCCGGTCTTCACCGGCCACTCCATCTCGGTGCACGCCGAGTTCGAGCGTCCACTGTCGCCCGAGCGTGCGACCGAGATCCTGTCGAGCGCACCGGGCGTGGAGCTGTCGGACGTGCCGACGCCGCTGCAGGCCGCCGGTCAGGACCCCGCGTTCGTCGGGCGCATCCGTGCCGACCAGTCCGCGCCCGAGGGGCGTGGGCTCGCACTGTTCGTCAGCAACGACAACCTGCGGAAGGGTGCAGCGCTCAACGCGGTGCAGATCGCCGAGGCGATCGTCGCGCGTCGTACCGTCGCCGCGTAGCGGCAGAGTCGCCGCTCAGCGGCGCGGCCGCGCGCAGCGACTCGGTCACCGCGCGCGGCTGACCGGCCTGTCGGTCGACGCCGGTAGGATCGACGGGTGGCAGTGAAGCAGGTGGACCCGATCGATGTCGTCCTCGTCGGGGGAGGCATCATGAGCGCCACCCTCGGCGCGATCATCCACCGGCTCGAGCCTTCGTGGAAGATCCGCGTGTACGAGCGTCTCGGCGCCGTCGCGCAGGAGTCCTCGAACCCGTGGAACAACGCCGGCACCGGGCACTCCGCGCTCTGCGAGCTGAACTACACGCCCGAGCTCGCCGACGGTCGCGTCGAGATCGCGAAGGCCGTCACGGTCAACGAGCAGTTCCAGGTCTCGCGGCAGTTCTGGTCGCACCTGGTCGAGACCGGTACGCTGCCCGACCCGTCCAACTTCATCAACCCGACCCCGCACATCTCCTTCGTCTGGGGTGCGGACAACGTCGAGTACATGCGCAAGCGGTACGAGGCGATGCGGGGACACCCGCTGTTCGCCGGGATCGAGTTCTCCGACGACCCCGCTCAGATCCGCAAGTGGGCGCCCGCACTCATCCCCGGCCGCAAGAAGGACCAGCCGATCGCGGCGACCTACTCGGCGGCGGGCTCCGACGTCGACTTCGGGTCGCTCACCCGGCAGCTGTTCGACCAGCTCGAGCTCGACGGGCTCGAGTTCGAACCGAACCACCAGGTCAAGAACATCTCGCGGGGCAAGGACTTCGACGGCTGGGCGATCGACGTCCTGAACGAGGTCGGTCGGTCGACGCAGAAGATCGCCGCGAAGTTCGTCTTCGTCGGTGCCGGTGGTGGGGCCCTGCAGCTGCTGCAGAAGTCCGGCATCCCGGAGATCCGCGGGTACGGCGGCTTCCCGGTCTCCGGCGAGTTCCTGCGCACAGACGACCCCGAGGTCGTGCAGAAGCACGCAGCCAAGGTCTACGGCAAGGCCAGCGTGGGGGCGCCGCCGATGTCGGTGCCGCACCTGGACACCCGCATCGTCGACGGCAACGCGTCGCTGATGTTCGGGCCGTACGCCGGGTTCAGCCCGAAGTTCCTGAAGCAGGGGTCGATGCTCGACCTGTTCAAGTCGATCCGACCGCACAACCTGCGCCCGATGCTGAGCGTCGCGTTCTCGAACTTCGACCTGGTGCGCTACCTGATCGGCCAGCTGCTCGCCTCGAAGCAGACGAAGTTCGACGCGCTGCGCGACTTCATGCCGAGCGCCGAGCCCGAGAACTGGCACAAGATCATCGCGGGCCAGCGGGTGCAGGTCATCAAGCCGGACAAGGACAAGGGCGGGGTGCTGCAGTTCGGCACCGAGGTCATCACGGCTGCCGATGGTTCGATCGCCGGGCTCCTCGGAGCCTCGCCGGGGGCGTCGACCGCCGTGCCGATCATGCTCGGCCTGCTCCGGAAGTGCTTCCCCGACCGGTGGGACGGCTGGCAGGACGCGGTCCACGAGATGGTCCCGACCTACGGGCAGGACCTCGGTGACGACGCCGCCCTGGCCGACGACACCCTCGAGCGCACGGCGAAGGTGCTCGGCCTGCACCACTGACCAGCTCCGGCTTGCGGCCCGTTCGAACATGTGTTCGAATGACGGCATGCGGTGGAGTGGACAGGCGATCGATGCCGAGCAGAGCGACGCACTGCCGGGCATGGAGTCGAACAGCGGGTTCGTCCGGAGTGTGACGACGCCCGAGTTCGCGGGTGTCACGTTCCACGAGGTGCTGGCGAAGAGCGCGCTGAACCGGGTGCCGAGCGCCGACGGTTCCGGCACCTACGGGTGGACCATCAACCCGTACCGGGGGTGCAGTCACGCGTGCGTGTACTGCTTCGCGCGGCCGACGCACACCTACCTCGAGTTCGACGGCGGAGCCGACTTCGACCAGCAGATCGTCGTGAAGACGAACGTGGCCGACGTCCTGCGGCGTGAGCTCGGCAAGCCCACGTGGGACCGTCACCCGATCGCGCTCGGCACGAACACCGACCCGTACCAGCGTGCCGAGGGTCGGTACCGACTGATGCCCGGGGTGATCCAGGCGTTGGCAGACAGCCGCACACCGTTCAGCATCCTGACGAAGGGCACGCTGCTCCGGCGCGACCTGCCGCTCCTGGCCGAGGCGGCGAAGGTGGTGCCGGTCGACCTCGCGATGTCGATCGCCGTGTACGACGACGACCTGCAGCAGTCGGTGGAGCCCGGCACCCCCACGACGGCTGCGCGGCTCGCCACCGTGCGGGCGATCCGCGACGCCGGGCTCGACTGCACAGTGTTCCTCATGCCCGTGCTGCCGTACATCACCGACACCCGTGCACACCTCGACGACGCCGTCGGTCGGGCGGCGGCGGCCGGTGCCACGAGCGTCATGTACTCCGCGCTGCACCTGCGGCCGGGCGTGAAGCCGTGGTGGTTCGAGTGGCTCGGACGCGAACGGCCCGACCTGGTGGCGCGCTACCGGGCGATGTACCTCGACAACACCTTCGCGCCGAAGGACTACCGCCGCTGGCTGTCGGAGCGCATCCGACCGATCCTGGCGGCGCACGGCGTCGGCCTCGGGCGCGTGGACCCGGCGACGGGGTCGATGGGCTTCTCGGACCCCTCGACGGTGCCGCAGGAACAGTCGATCCCCACGACGTCGCCGCTCAAGCGCGCGGATCCGGGCTTCGACCGCCGTCTGCTCCGACCGGTCGCGCCGCAGACGTTGTTCTGAGCAACGAAGGTTGCGCGTTCGGGGGACATCGGTGCGTGGTGGGGGCCGGTATCATCGACCGGGTCGCCGAACGGACGCTGTTTCGGGGTACACGGTCAGCACCGAGGTGTTTGATCGTGGGCGGCATTCCCGCCACCCGGAAGGACCCATCTCGTGCTCGGCATCCCCACGCACCTCGCTCCGCGAGTAAACGCGTGGTCGACGGTGCGGGCCTTCCACGCCGGTGCGATCGGATCGTTGGTGGCGGCGGCGATCGCGCTGCTGCTGTACCGGCTGTCCGAGCCCGACGTGCAGGTGATCAGTGCGGTCCTGGCGCTCGTCCCGATGCTCGGCATGATCGGCGTGCGCGTGCAGTTCGGCACCTGGCGCTCCGCGGTCGCGTTCCTGATCGTCGGCGGCGTCTGTGCGTGGTGGTTCGCGATGGTCGTGCAGCAGCAGGTCCCGTTGGGCTGGGTCACCTCGTACCTGCTGTCGTTGGCGGTCATCCCGCTCATCCTGGTCGGCGGTGCCGGCGCGGTGCCGAGCCGCGTCGTGCTGTGGTCCTTCCTCGGCTTCCTGACCGGACGGGTGGCGACGTGGATCGCGGTCGTCCAGGCCGACGGCCCACCGCGTCCGCTCGTGCTCGCCTGGGTGACGCTCGGCTTCGTGGTCGTCCTGGTGCTGTTCACGAGCCGGAGCACCGGTCGGTCGGAGCGGGTGCAGCCGGAGCTGCTGCGCTCGGCGCGTGAGGAGCACGTCTCCGCGTACCGTGCCGGGGTCGAGGCCGAGGCGGCTGCGATCCTGCACGACACCGTCCTGAACCACCTCAACGCGATCGCCCTGGCGCCCGACGGACCGATGGACCCGCACCTGGCACGGACCGTCGAAGCCGACGTCGCCGTCCTGACCGGCAAGGGGTGGCTGGCACCGGCCGCCCGGCAGCGACCGGGTGCAGCCGTCGACGCGTTCGCCGTCATGGTCGACGAGCACCGTGCGGCCGGTCTCGATGTCACGGTTTCCGGTGATCCGTCCGCCCTCGACCGGCTCGACCAGCGTGCCGTCACCGCGCTCGTCCGCGCCGTGGGGCAGTGTCTGGCCAACGTCCGCAAGCACGCCGGTGTCGACGCGGCCGAGGTCAGCGTCTTCGACGACGGTGCGTCGTGCACCGTGATGGTGGTCGACGACGGTCGCGGTTTCGACGAGGACTCCACGGGCTCCGACCGGATGGGCCTGCGTGGCTCGGTCCGCGACCGCATCGGGCGGGTGGGCGGCGACGTCCAGATCTGGTCGTCGCCCGGTTCGGGGACGAGCGTGATGATGACGGTGCCGTTCGGACCGGTCACCGCCACGACCGACGCCGTGGCCACCGACCACGTCGGCACCGTGGTCCCCGACGAGGTCGGCGGCGTGCACGGAGCCGACCGGTGAGCGCCACGACCGAGGCCCGTCGGACCGCGCAGCAGTACGACCCGCTCGGTGCGATGGGGTCGCGTCCGCTCGCGATCGGGCTCGGCGCCGCCAGCATCGTCTGGGCACTCCTGGTGTCCGTGTTCGACCGTGACGTCGTGGGCAGCCCCACCCTCAGCGCGCTCACCGTCATCCTGGTCGCGGCATCGGCAGCGGTCGTGTTCACCGCCTCGAGTCCGTTCCGCGCACCGTTCCCGCGGTGGGCGTTCGTCGCGCACGTCGGGCTGCTCGGCCTGGCGTCGGTGACGAGCGTCGCCGCGCAGTGGGGACCCGACCGCAGCGCCCTGAACGACTTCATGTCGCTCATCACGGCGACCGGCATCGTGATGGTCGCGCCGTACCGGCCCTGGACGGACCTGACCATCGGCGGCGCCCTGCTCGCCGTCGTCAACGCCGCGACCTGGGGCGTCGGTGCAGCGACGTTCCCGCACGAGATCCCCGTCGCCGTCGCGGCCTTCCTGGCGGCGGCACCGACCCTGGTGCTGACCGCTGCGTCGGCCGTCTTCGCGTGGACGTTCGCGGGTCTGGCCGAGCGGGTGCAGATCCGGGCTGGTTCCTACTCGGTCGAGCGTGCGGAGCGGGACGGCATCGCGGCGAGCGTGCAGCAGGACCGGTCGACGATCCTCGCCCGCGACGTCGCACCGTTCTTCGCCGAGCTGCGCACGCGCGAGGTCATCACCGATGCCGACCGCGAGCGGGCACGACTGATCGCCGACGGCATCCGCCGGGCGATGGTCGCCGACGCGGACCGCACCTGGTTCGAGCAGGCCGTGCGGGTCGAGGGCGGGGACGCCCCGGTCGTCGACGACCCGGACGGGCTCGCCGCGATGCTCGACGCCGACCAGCGCTCCGTGGTGCGGACGTTCCTGCGGGCCGCGTTCCGTGCCTCGACCGTCGACCCGGCCGGGTTCCGGGCAACGCTCCGACGCGCGGACGGGCAGGACGACGCGGCCACACGCGGCGATCCAGCGCGCACCGACCCGGCCCGCACCGACCCGGCCCGCGATGCCCGCGTGCTGCTCGAACTCGACCTCGCCGTGGCCGACTCCGACATCGGGATCCACCGCACCTTCGACCCCTACTTCGCCGTCCTCCGTGTGACGTTCCCCGACCTCGACGTCGCGGTTCGTCCGTCCGCCCTCGCACTAAGGTTCTCCTATGACCAGCACTGACCCGAACAGGCTCTCGGAGGGGTCCCCGTCCCTCCCGAACCCGGGGGCACGACGTGTGCGGTTGGCCATCCTCGACGACCACGAGGTGCTGCTGGACAGCCTGTCGAGCTGGATCGCGGTGAATGCGTTCGACTTCGACCTGGCCCTGACCGCGCACACCTGGCTCGAGATGGTCCACAGCGACAGCTTCCCGACTGACCTGGTGTTCCTCGACTTCCAGCTCAAGGAACCCGTCTCGATCGAGGCCCGTGTCCGCACCTGCCGTGCCGCCGGCGCGAAGGTGATCGTGCTCTCCAGCGTCGACAGCCGCGAGTCCCGCGATCGTGCCCTGGCAGCAGGCGCCGCGGCGTTCCTGTCGAAGTCCCTGCCGATGCGCGAGGTCATGGACGTCGCCCGCGAGATCATGGGCGTCGCACGCGAGACCCCGCAGCCGCGGGAGTGGCGTCCGCTGCCCACCGGGGCGGCTGCGCACCAGCGTCCGAAGCTCAGCCACGGCGAGGAAGAAGCGCTCCGGCTGTACGTGTCCGGCTACTCGACGAACGAGGTCGCCGCGCAGATGAACGTGCAGTACGAGACCGCGAAGACCTACCTGCGCCGGGTCCGCGAGAAGTACAGCAAGGTCGGCCGTCCCGCCTCGAAGAAGTCCGACCTGATCCGGCGGGCCGCCGAGGACGGGTTCCTCGCGTAGTGGCGAAGCTCTACTTCCGCTACGGCGCGATGAACAGCGGCAAGAGCACGGGGCTCCTGCAGGCTGCCTACAACTACGAGGAGCGCGGCCACCGGGTCCTGCTCGCGAAGCCCGCGGTGGACACCAAGGGCGACCGGGAGATCGTGTCCCGCCTCGGCGTGACCCGCACCGTCGACCTGGTCTTCGCCCCCGACGCCGACGTCCGGTCCGCGGTCGCCGCGGCCGGCGCCGTCGACCCCGAGTCCGACCGCCTCGACGGCATGGTCCGCGCGGTCAGCTGCGTCCTGGTCGACGAGGCGCAGTTCCTCACTCCGCAGCAGGTCGACGACCTGCTCCGCATCGCGGTCCTCGACGAGATCCCGGTGATCACGTACGGCATCCGCACCGACTTCCGCACCGAGGCGTTCCCGGGCAGCGCCCGCCTGCTCGAGGTCGCGCACTCGCTCGAAGAGCTCAAGACGATCTGCCGGTGCGGTCGCAAGGCCGTCTTCAACGCCCGCACCGTCGACGGCCGGTTCGTGTTCGACGGCTCGCAGGTCGCCATCGACGGCGTCGACGTCGCCTACGAGTCGCTCTGCGCCAACTGCTACCTGACGGAGTCCGGCGGCCGGCTCGACGGCGCCTGACCCGCTCTGCCGGCAGATCATCACACATCGCTCGCGTTCGCCGAGCGGACACGTCGCGTCGCCGGTGCGCCCGTCGGGCGACCGGACGCGACCAGTCCGCGAGGTGCGCGCGGCAGGTCGTGACCGCTCGGCGCTCGAGACGCGACCGCAGACGGCCTGGAGGCCCGGTGCAGCCCCGCCACGGGCCTCCCGGCCGTCGCGCCTGACGTCCAAGGCGCGCCGCATGCGTCCGCCGTTCGGTCGCGAACCGTCGCTTGTGCGACGTCCGGGCGACGCCTGGTGACCGGTCGGCCGGCGGACGACGGCGTGTCCTGACCGGTGGAGGAGGCGGTCTCGTCGTGGAATGCGTGCGCCGCGGCGCGCGTTGGTGACCACATGAGCGACGACACCCTGCACCTGTCCGTCCTGGACCTGGCGACGCGCGAGTACGGCCAGTCCAACACCGAAGCCCTGCAGGGCTCGATCGACATGGCGGTCCACGCCGAGAAGCTCGGCTACGAGCGCTTCTGGGTCGCCGAGCACCACGGCATGCCCGGCATCACCTCGTCGGCCCCCGCGGTCCTGCTCAGCGCCGTCGGCGCGGCCACCTCGACCATCCGCATCGGCTCCGGCGGCGTCATGCTGCCGAACCACGCACCCCTCGTCATCGCCGAGCAGTTCGGCACGCTCCGAGCCCTGTACGGCGACCGCGTCGACCTCGGGCTCGGCCGTGCGCCGGGCACCGACGGCGCGACCGCGATGGCGCTGCGCCGCACCGATCGGCTCGACGTCGACGACTTCCCCGACCGCCTCGCCGACCTGATCGGGTTCTTCACCGGCATGTCCTCGGACAACCCGTTGTCGGGCATCCGGGCGGTGCCGGGCTACGGCGACGTGCCGGAGTTCTGGCTGCTCGGGTCCTCCGGGTACAGCGCCCAGGTGGCCGGGGCGCTCGGCGTCTCGTTCGCCTTCGCCCACCACTTCGCGTCGGACAACACCGAGGCGGCGCTCGCGCTCTACCGCGATTCGTTCCGGCCCTCGCGGTTCCGCCAGACGCCGAACGCGCTCATCGGCGTGCAGGTCGTCACGGACGAGGACTCGGCCGTCGTCGACGAGCAGAGTGCTCCCGGGATGATCTCGTTCATCCGGATGCGGCAGGGGGCGAAGCCCGAGCCGGTGTCGATGGACGAGGCCCGCGCGTACGAGTTCAACGACCTCGAGCGTCGGTTCATCGCCGCTCGCACCGAGCGCCAGGCCTACGGCACCGCTGATCAGGTGGCGGACAAGATCAACGCGCTCGTGGAGTCCACCGGGGCGGACGGCGTGATCGTCGCTCCGGGTGCGGCGCAGGCGCGGTACCGGCACCAGGCGCTCGACGTCGTGGCGGGGCTGCACGCCGCCGGGCGGCTCGTGCCCGCGGGGGCGGCGGCGGCGTCCGCGTCCGCGTCGGCGTCCGCGTCGGTCTAGTTCGAGTTCGAGTTCGCTTAGTGAGCAGAAATGGTCGGGTCGCCGTCGGGCACCCGACCATTTCTGCTCACCGAGTGGAGCGGAGCCTCAGGTGAGCAGGCCCAGGCGCGTCGCTGCAGCCACGGCGCCGACCCGCGAACCGACGTCGAGCTTGCGGAACACGTTGTAGACGTGCCGCTTGACCGTGCCGATCGCGAGCTGCAGGTCCGCCGCGATCTCGGCGTTCGTGCGCGCAGCCGCCAGCAGCCGCAGGACCTCGAGCTCGCGGTCGCTGAGCGGTGATCCGGCACGAGCCTCGGTGACCAGGTCGACCGGGAACGTCACCGGCGCGGCGTCGGCGTGCGCGGCCCGGGCGATGCGGTCGACGAGCTCGCGGCTCGGGGTGTCCTTCGTCACGAAGTCGACCGCGCCGGCGTCGAGCAGCGTCCGGCGCAGGACAGCATCGCGGTGCATCGTGAGCACCACCACGCGGACGTCCGGACGAGTGCGGCGCACCGTGGCGATCGTGGTGCGCGCCGGCGGACCGTCGAGCTCGACGTCGAGGAGCAGGACATCGATGGCGGCAGCCTCGGGGGAGTCGAGGACGTCGGACGGACGCTCGCCGTGTGCGACCACGCGGATCGTGGGGACGGCGGCGAGGATCGTGGCCAGTCCTTCGCGGAACAGCTGGTGGTCGTCGACGATGGCGACGTGCGTGATGGTCACAGCACGCCCCTCGGGATCGTCAGGCGGACGGTGGTACCGGTGCCGGGTGTGCTGTCGACGTCGAGCCGCGCGCCGATGACCGCGGCTCGCTCGCGCATGGTCTGCTGACCGAGGCGCCCATCGGTGTCGGCGGCGGGGTCGAAGCCCGGTCCGTCGTCGGAGACCGTCACGACGAGGGCGGCCGGTGTCCACGCGAAGTGCACCTCGGCGGCGGAGTCCGCAGCGTGCTTCCGCCGGTTCGTGAGCGCCTCGAGCAGGATCGTGAGTGCTTCCTCGGCCTGCCAGTTCGGCAGGTGCTCGGGCGTGCCCGTGGTGCTGAACGACAAGCGGTCGTCGTCGGAGAACAGGTCCCTTGCGTGCCGGGCGAGCGCATCGTCGAGCAGGGCGGCGCCGACGCGGGCGTGCAGGCTCACCGCCAGGTCCTGCACGTCGCCGAGTGCTCCGCGCAGCAGCCGTGCGGCGTCGTCGAGCTGGTCGGCCCGTTCGCCGGCCGGGGGATCGGTCAGCAGCACCAGGTCGAGTCGCTGAAGCCCGGCGAGTATGCCGTGCGCCACGCGGTCGTGCAGGTCTCGCGCGATCTGCGTGCGGGAGTCCAGGTGCGCCGTCGTGACGCGCTGGCGCAGCGCCTCGGTGTAGGCGACGGCTCCGGCGGGGAACCGGCTCCAGATGCCGGCGTGGAGCGCCCTGGTGGCACGCAGGACCTCGGCGGTGGACTCCGCGCCGACCTCGTCCACGAAGAGCGGCAGGTAGGCGTCGAAGAGCATCTCCGCGGCGAGCATCGCGCCGGCGGGATGCTGGGACTGCTCGGCGTGCAGCGATCCGGTGGCCAGGTGCTCCGGATCGAGGTAGGCATTGCTCACGACGCTGTCCTCGGCACCGGTGGCGTAGCGCTCGTGCGCCTCGGCGATCATCGACGTCACGTTGTCGACGAGGTTCTGCGTGAGGACCGGGTCGTCGGCGAGCTCGGGGAACTGTGCGGCGATCCGTTCGAGGACCGGGCGGAGGTGGTCGGCGGGTGACATCGCTGTCGAGGCTATCCGCGTCGTCGCGGCCGGGGGAACGGCCGCCACGACATGTGTCGCAAGGTGGAGTGCCGAGCACCGACCACGGAAAAGCAGAAGGCCCCGGTTCCGGAGAACCAGGGCCTTCTTCGTACTGTCTCAACACAGTGTCGGGGTGACAGGATTTGAACCTGCGACCTCCTCGTCCCGAACGAGGCGCGCTACCAAGCTGCGCCACACCCCGCGGTGTGATCACTCCGTACCGGAGCAACCCGACAATACTATCCGATGATCCAGGGTGCTCACGACCATCCGGCGAACTCCCGGGCGCGTCGGCTCAGGAAGCCCGTGCAGTCAGGGTGACGACGACGGCTTCGGGCCGGCAGGCGAACCGCACCGGCGCGTAGATCGAGGTGCCGAGACCGGCCGAGACCTCGAGCCACGACCAGTGGTTCCGGTGCTCCCACTTGTGCAGTCCGCTGACGTACCGGCGGGGCAGGTCGCTGTTCGTGACGAGCGCACCGACGCCGGGCACCTGGACCTGGCCGCCGTGGGTGTGCCCGGCGAAGATGACGTCGGCGCCCTGGGTGACGAAGGCGTCGAGCACGCGGCGGTAGGGCGCGTGCGTCACACCGATCGCGACGGGAGCGGGTCCGTCCTCGTCCTCGGCCCAGGGAACCTCGCCGCGCATCTCGTCGACGTTCGTGGGGAGCAGGTCGAGGCGGTCCCAGTCGCGGTGGGCGTCCGAGGTGCCGAACAGCTCGAAGCGCGAGCCGCGGAGCTCGACGGCGTGGGCGTGGTCGTTCAGGTCGAGCCACCCGAGGGACTCGAAGAACGCCGTCTGCCGGTCGATGTCGAGCTCGACGGGCTTCGCCGCGCTGTGCGTCCGGCTCGGACCGGCGAAGTACTGCAGCGGGTTGCGCGGCGACGGCCCGAAGAAGTCGTTCGACCCGTACGCGAACACACCGGGCACACCCCGGAACGGCTCCAGCGCGTACTCCACCGCCGCGTTCGCCGTGGGGTGCCCGATGTTGTCGCCGGTGTTGACGATGAAGTCCGGCTCGACCAGGGACAGGTCGCGCAGCCACTGCTGCTTGTCGGCCTGCCACGGCGCCATGTGGATGTCGGACAGGTGCAGGACCGTGACGTCACGGGACCCCGGCGGGAGGACCGGGACGGTCTCCCACCGGATGCCGAAGCGTCGGCGTTCGACCAGGGAACCCCAGGCGAACGAGGCGGCGCCGACGGCCGCTCCCGCTGCGAGGACCCCGAGTGCTGCGCGACCGCGCGTCACTTGCACTCCTTGGGCGCCTTGCCGTCCTTGTCGCCGTAGAGCTTGATCCGCACGTCGGTGTTCTTGTCGGCTGCGGCTCCGATCGCCGGGTCGACGGCGGCGACCTTGCAGGTCTTGTTGCCACCGCCCTTGGCGTAGTCGTCCGTCACGGCGACGTTCCCGAAGCCGGCGTCGTTGAGGGCGGAGCGGGCGTCACCGAGCGAGTCCCCACCGATCTCGGGGACGGTCCCCTGTGAGCCGTCCGACGTGTACACGGTGACGGCGGAGCCCGACGACAGGAGCGAGCCCGCTGCCGGCGAGGTCGTCGTCACGGAGCCCGCCGAGCCGCCGCCGGTCTGCTGCCCGCCGTCGACGTACGAGAAGCCGGCGCCCGAGATGGCGGCACGGGCTTCGTCGGCGCTCTTGCCGCGGACGTCCGGGAGCGCCTTGGCGTTGCCACGGAGCGCGGACGTGTTCGGGTCCGTGAACGGACCCGCCGGGTAGGTCGCGTTGATCGGGGTCATCGCCTGCCGCCACACGTCGGCACGGACGCCGGCGTAGGTGCCGTTCACGCCGTTGCTGTAGTGACGGAGGTTGTTGAGCTTGCCGTCGGTGTTGCCCTGCCAGTACGCCGTGGCGACGCGCGAGCTCGACCCGACGAGCCAGATCTGGTTCGCGGTGTCGGTGGTGCCGGTCTTCGCGAACAGCTGCGTGCCGTCCGGCGTCTGCGCCCCGCGTGCGGTTCCGCTGGTGATCGTGCCCTTCATGGCGTAGACGGCTGCGTGTGCGACCTCGGGGTCGATCGCCTGCTTGCAGTCCTTGGTCTGGCCGCCGAGCTGCTTGCCGGACGGCGCCGTGATCTGGTCGATGGCGATCGGCTTGCAGTAGATCCCGTTGTTGGCCACGGCAGCGTAGGCCGCGGCCATCGTCATCGGGGCGATGTCGTTGGTCCCGAGGACCGCGGACGGGTTGTACTGCAGCTCGCCGCCGTCGGCACGGTGGACGCCGAGGGACTCCGCGGTGTCGCGGATGTCGCAGAGGTCGAGCTTCTGCGCCATGTTCAGGAACGCGAGGTTGATCGATCCGGCGGTCGCAGCGGCCACGGTGTAGTTGCCGCTCTCGCCGGGGCTGTCGTTCTTCGGGTTGTAGTTGCCCGCCGTGATGGGGGCGCCACAAGCGGTCCACCCCGTCGACATGTTGCGTGGAGCGCCGCTCACGACCTCGTTCAGACCGTGTCCGGCCTTGAGCCATGCGAGCAGGGTGAAGAGCTTGTAGGTCGAGCCGGTCTGGAACCCGCCGGAGTTGCCGTACTTGTAGTCCACGCTGTAGTTGATCGACGTCGACGTCGGCGCGGACTTCAGCGACTGGTCGTAGTCCTTGTTCTGCGCCATCGTCACGATGCGGCCGGAGCCGGCCTCGATCGAGTTGAGGGTCGCGCCGAGCGCGAGGTTGGTCTCGGCCTTGTTGTCGTAGGTGTTGACGAGCTGCTTCTGCTCGGCGTTGAGGTCGATGTTCAGCGACGTCTGGACCTTGTAGCCGCCGTTCCGCCACGCGGTGTCGCGCGCCTTCTGCGACGAGCCGAGCTGGGACATCTCCTTCACGACCTTGACGGCGTAGTCGCAGAAGAACTGCGAACCGTCGCCGACCGATGCCCGGCAGCCCTGCGACGGCTCGGTCAGGTGGACGTAGTCCTTCGGGCTCGCCGCGATGGCCTGGTCGTACTCGGCCTTCGTCAGGTTCTCCTGCGCGTACATCGACTTGAGGATGACGTTGCGCCGGGCGACGTTGGCCTCGTACTTCTTCGGGTTCGACAGGTTGCGTGCCTCGGGGTACTGCACGATGGCCATGAGCGAGGCGGCTTCGGCCGGGGTCAGCTTCGTCGCGCTCTTGTTGTAGTAGTGCTGAGCGGCGGCCTGCACACCGTAGGTCTGGTCGCCGAAGTAGGCGATGTTCAGGTAGGCGGTGAGGATCTCCTTCTTGGAGTACTTCTTCGCCAGCCCGATCGCGAGCTTCATCTCCTCGAGCTTGCGGGGGATGGTCTGCTCGACGGCCTCGTTGTAGGCCTTCTGCTGTTCCTTCTTGGTGGGGAGGTTCAGCGCTTCGTTCATCTTGATGTTGCGCACGAGCTGCATGGTCAACGTCGACCCACCACCCGACTCGCCGAGCCCGCCGGCGACGCTGCCGACGCCCGCGCGGATGAGTGAGGTCATGTCGACGCCACCGTGGTTGTAGAAGCGCTTGTCCTCGCCGTCGATGGCGGCGTTCTTGAGCTGCTCGCTGATCTGGTCGAACTTCAGTTCCTGCCGGTTCTGGTCGTAGACGGTCGCGAAGTGCACCGACTTGCCGCCCGAGTACGCGTACAGCTCGTTGCGCTGCGGCAGGTCACCGATCTCGATGTACTCCGGCAGGGACTCGAACACACCGATCGTCGACGTCGTCGTGACACCGGCGACCGCGATGGCCGGGGTGACCCCGATCGTGACCAGCAGGCCGGCGAGGGCACTGAACCCGACGAATCCGATGAAGGCGCCGACTGCTGAGACGGGCTTGGTCCGCGAGGCAGACGTCTTCTGGGCAGACATAGGATGCAGCCTAAACGACACCCACGACTGAAAGGCTGGCAAGGAACCGCATGACTCGCTGGGAGTACTTCACCACGCCCCTGATGATCCACAACACCACCGCCATCCTCAACAACTACGGGGACGAGGGCTGGGAGCTGGTCCAGATCGTCACCGGCCCCGAGGGTGGGCTCGTCGCGTACCTCAAGCGCCCGAAGGCCGACGCATGAGCATCGCGGACCGCCTCGCCGAGCTGGGGCTGACCCTCCCGCCGGTCGCCGCACCCGTCGCGGCGTACGTCCCCGCGGTCGTCACCGGCCAGTACGTCTACACGGCCGGCCAGCTGCCGTTCGTCGACGGCGCACTGCCCGTCACCGGCAAGGTCGGGGCGTCGGTCGACGCCGAGACCGCCACCGCGCAGGCCCGTGTGGCAGCCCTCAACGCCCTCGCCGCCGTCGAGTCGGTCGCCGGCTCGCTCGACCGCGTCGCCCGGGTCGTCAAGGTCACCGTGTTCGTCGCGTCGGAGCCGTCCTTCACGGGCCAGCCCGGGGTCGCGAACGGCGCCTCCACGCTGGTCGGCGAGGTCTTCGGCGACGCTGGCGTCCACGCGCGCAGCGCGGTGGGCGTGGCGGTGCTCCCGCTGGACGCTCCTGTCGAGGTCGAGCTGGTGGTGGAGCTCACCGCCTGACGGCAGCGACCGACGGAACGAACGTGAGCAGGGCCTCCAGTCCGAGACGGACGGGAGGCCCTGCTTCCGTTACCGGGACTCCATGAGTTCCGCGATGGTCGCCATGATCGTCGGGTCGGCCAGCGTCGTCGTGTCGCCGATGCGGCGGCCCTCGGCCGCGTCGCGGAGCAGGCGCCGCATGATCTTGCCGGAGCGCGTCTTCGGCAGCTCGGGGACGATGACCACCTGGCGGGGCTTCGCGATCGCACCGATGCGCTTGCCCACCCAGTTGCGGAGTTCGGTCGACGCCGATTCGCGGTCGACGTCGGCGGCGGCTTCGGCGGTCAGGATGACGTACGCGACGACCGCCTGTCCGGTCGTCTCGTCGGCGGCCCCGACGACGGCGGCCTCGGCGACGCCCTCGTGCCCGACCAGTGCGGACTCGATCTCGGCCGTCGACAGGCGGTGGCCCGAGACGTTCATGACGTCGTCGACGCGGCCCTGGATCCAGATGTCGCCCTGGCCGTCGAGCCGTGCACCGTCGCCGGCGAAGTACCGGCCGGGGAACCGCGACCAGTACGTCTCGACGAAGCGGTCCGGGTCGCCCCAGATGCCGCGCGCCATCGACGGCCACGGTTCCGTGATCGTGAGGTAGCCGCTCTCGCCGGGATCGGCGCGGTTGCCGTCGTCGTCGACGATCTCGGCGACGATGCCGGGCAGCGGCGTCTGCGCGGCACCGGGCTTGAGCTTCGTGACGCCGGGCAGGGCGGAGATCATGATCGCGCCGGTCTCGGTCTGCCACCACGTGTCGACGATGGGCGTGCGGTCGTGGCCGATGACCTGGCGGTACCAGTTCCACGCCTCGGGGTTGATCGGTTCGCCGACGCTGCCGAGCAGACGGAGGGTCTCGAGACTGCGGGCCTCGGGGATCTCACGGCCGGCCTTCATCGCCGCACGGACCGCCGTCGGCGCGGTGTACAGGACGGTGACGCCGTAGGAGTCGACGATGTCCCACCAGCGGCCGGGCTTCGGCTCGTCGGGCGTGCCCTCGTAGAGCACCTGCGTCACGCCGTTCGCCAGGGGGCCGTAGACGACGTACGAGTGCCCGGTGATCCAGCCGATGTCGGCGGTGCACCAGTAGACGTCCTTCTCCGGGTGCATGTCGAACACGTTCTTGTGCGTGTACGCGGCCTGGGTCAGGTACCCGCCGGAGGTGTGCACGATCCCCTTCGGCTTCCCGGTCGTGCCCGAGGTGTACAGGATGAAGAGCGGGGTCTCGGCGGGGAACGCCTGCGGCTCGTGGGTGGCGTCCGCCTTCGCCAGTTCGTCGTGCCACCACAGGTCGCGGTCGTTCCAGGCGATCTCGTTGCCGCCGCGCTTGACGACCAGGACGTGCTCGACGCTCTCGGTGCCCTCGCCCTCGAGTGCCTCGTCGACCGCGGGCTTGAGCGCGGAGACCGCGCCGCGCCGCCAACCGCCGTCGGCCGTGACGACGAGCTTCGCGCCGGCGTCCTCGATGCGCGCACGGAGACTCTCGGCGCTGAACCCGCCGAACACGACGGAGTGCACGGCGCCGATGCGGGCGACGGCGAGCATCGTCACGACGGCCTCGGGGATGAGCGGCAGGTAGACGACGACGCGGTCGCCCTGCCCGACACCGAGGTCGGTGAGCATGTTCGCGGCGCGCTGCACGTCGGCGGTGAGTTCGGCGTAGGTGATGCGGCGGGTGTCGCCGGGTGCGCCCTCGAAGTGGATCGCCACCCGGTCGCCGTTGCCCGCGCGGACGTGCCGGTCGAGGCAGTTCTCGGCCACGTTGAGCGTGCCGTCGGCGAACCACTTCGCGAACGGGGCGCCGGACCAGTCGAGGGTCTGCGTGAACGGGGTGCGCCAGTCGAGCAGGCTGCGGGACTGCTCGGCCCAGAAGGCCTCGCGGTCGGCGGCGGCGGCCTCGTGCAGGTCCTCGTGCGCGACGGCGTCGGCGACGAACTCGGGTGTCGGCGGGAAGGTGGCGCCGTCGTCCTCGCGGTGGTCGGTCTGGGTCGGAGTGGACATCGATGTCCTTTCGCGTCGTTGCGTCCTCAGGGTGCGCCACGGAGACTACCCCTCGGCCGGTGCGCTGCGTGGTTCCGTGACCAGCGGCGGCCCGGGTGCGGGCCAGCCGGGCCGCGACGGTGGGGCCGGCGGTGTCCTCGTCGCGGCGGCACGTCGGGCGGGGTCGGCTGTCCCGGTCGCGGCGGCACGCCCGGCGGTCGTGTCGGGGGTTGCCCCGGGGGGCGGATCGTGGGGTACAGTAGTTCCTGCTGGACTCGTTTCCGGCGGCACCGAATCGGATTCCCCCCAATCCTTCGGTGTCCAGGCGGCACCAGTTCCCCCCAACCGGTGCCGCCTCTTCTTTTGTCCGGGTCCGGCTCGAGCGGTCAGCGCTCGCCGACCGCCGACGATCGGCGGCGATCCGCACGGGGAAGCCGGTCGAGTGGACAGACCGGTACATGCTCACGCATGGAACGGTCGGCGGGCTCGTAGCAATTGCTACTCCGTCTCGGCGCCCGCGATCGACGGGACCTGCTCGTGTGGTCTGCCGTCGCGCCGTGTCGGGTACTCCTCACTGAGTGGGGTACGGCTTTCCGTTTCGGGGGACAAATCGGTCCGTTGGTACCATCGGCGCTTACCTCTCCACAGGCTGGTTGTGGCACCGGATGCCGAAAACGGCTCTCCTCCTACGCTCTGGCGTCATGCGCCGTCACCGTGCCACGCCGTCCCTGCCCGGGTCCGGGCCCTTCCTGCCGGGGGCCGGGCCGTCCCCGCCCGGGGCGGGGGCTCTTCCGCCGGGGGTTCGTCCGCCGGGGGCTGCCGCTGCCGCCCTTCGGCGCCGGACGCACGGTGTCGTCGAGTTCGAGGAACTCGCCGGGCTCGTGACGGACGCCCGGGTCACCGACGTCCTGGTCGTCGGCGGCGTCGGCACCTGGATCGACCGTGGTGGCGGACTCGAAACCGCCGCGCCGCGCCTGACCGAGACGCGCACCCGCGAGCTCGCCACGCGCCTGGTGGCGCTCGGCGGACGCCACGTCGACGAGACCACGCCGTGCGCCGACGTCCGCCACGGCGACGGGATCCGGGTGCACGTCGTGCTCGCCCCGGTCTCGGTGGGCGGCACGGCGATCTCGATCCGGCTCCCACACCCCGCCCGGCCGACCCTCGCCGCGCTCGAGCGCGCCGGCACCTTCGAGCACGTGCCGCGTTCCGTCGTCGAGGACGCCGTGCACCGGCGCCGCAACGTCCTCGTCACCGGTGCAACCGGCAGCGGCAAGACCACCCTGCTCGCCGCGATGCTCGGCGCCGTCCCGGTCGACGAGCGGATCGTCACGGTCGAGGACGTCGCCGAGCTGCGCATCGCCCATCCGCACGTGGTCACACTCGAAGCGCGGCAGGCGAACGCCGAGGGCGTCGGCGCGCTCGGCCTCGACCGGCTCGTGCGTGAGGCCCTGCGGATGCGCCCGGACCGGATCGTCGTGGGGGAGTGCCGCGGTGCCGAGGTCCGCGAGCTCGTGTCCGCGCTGAACACGGGCCACGACGGGGGCGCCGGCACCGTGCACGCCAACGGTGTCGCGGACGTCGCCGCCCGGCTCGAGGCGCTCGGCGCCCTCGCCGGGCTCGGCGTCGAGGCGCTGGCCCGACAAGCGGTCAGCGCGTTCGACCTGGTGCTCCACGTCGAGCGTCGGGCAGGCGGACGACGGCTCGTCGCGGTGGGCGCGTTCCACGTCGGGTCGGACGGGAGGCTCGTGGTGCGCCCGGTGGACGGAGCACCGTGAGCACGGGGTCGCTCCTGGGGCGTCGGGCCCGGCGTCCTGTGCGGTTCGACCCGGCGCGCGTGGCCGGCACCCTCGACCGGGTCGCGACGCTCGTCGCCGCCGGGGTCCCGCCGCCGCGCGCCTGGGAACTCGTCGGCCGGCTCCCCGCAGGGACCGCTCCCGCGTCCGCGGACATCGCCGTCGTCCTGCGGGTCGCGGACCGGACCGGCGCCCCCGTCGCCGAGACGCTCGGGGCCCTCGCCGGAGCGCTCCGCCGATCGGCAGCGTCGGACCGGGCGATCCGGGTCGCCCTCGCCGGCCCGCGCACCAGCGCCCGCGTCGTCCTGGCGCTGCCGTTGTTCGGCCTCGGACTCGGGGCCACGTGGGGCTCCGGAGCGGTGCAGGTCCTCACGAGCTCACCGCTCGGCTGGGTCTGCTCGGCGCTCGCGGCCGTGCTCGTCCTGTCCGGGCGTGCCTGGACCGCGCGGCTCGTCCGGTCGGCGACGCCGGACGGACGCGTGCCCGGAATCGTCCTCGACGCCTGGGCGGTGGCCGTCGCGGGCGGCGGTTCGTGGATCGACGCCGGCGAGGCGGTCCGTCGTGCCGCCGACGGGATCGTCCCGCCGGCTGCCGACGTGGTCCGCCTCCGCGAGGTCCTCGACCTGGCCAGGCGAGCGGGCGTGCCCGCGGCGGGACTGCTGCGCCGCGCCGCCGAGGACGTCCGTGACGACGCTGCTGCCGCAGGCCTCACCGCGGCCGAGCGCCTGGCCGTCCGACTGGTGCTGCCGCTCGGTGTCTGCATCCTGCCCGCGTTCGTGCTCGTCGGGGTGGTCCCCGTCGTGGTCGGCGTCCTCTCCTCCACCGTCGTCGGTGCGCGATGACCTCTCCACAGATGCCGATCGAGGCCCTGATCGCCCGGTCGCCACGCGCCACGCTGGGATGACCGCAACAGAAGGGACGAACCCATGAGCACCACCTCGAACCGAATCCGTCGGGCCAACCGCGTCGTCGAGCGGCTCCGCGCCGTCGCACAGGACGACCAGGGGTCCGCGACCGCCGAGTACGCGGTCGTCATCCTCGCCGCCGTGGCGTTCGCCGGCGTGCTCGTCGCCGTCATGCGCTCGGGCGAGGTGCAGACCATCCTCACCGAGCTCGTCCGCGGTGCCCTGTCGCTGTGACCACGAGCGGCGCTCCGACCGGGGCTCCGACCGGGGATCGGTCACGGTCGAGTTCGCGGTCGTGCTGCCCGCCGTCGCGCTCGTCCTCACCCTGCTCGTCGCGGCCGTGCTGGTCGTCGACGGACAGGGACGCCTCCAGTCGGCCGCCGCGGCGGCTGCGCGGGGCGTCGGGCGTGGGGACGACGCCGTCGGACTCGCCGCCGCCGAGCAGATCGCGCCGGGATCCTCCGTCACGATCCGGCGTACCGACGACCTGGTCTGCGTCGACGCCACGCGCGGCAGCACCGGTCCGTTCTCGGCGCTGCCGCTCCGGGCGACGGCGTGTGCTGCGGCCGGGGGACGCTGACCCTGAGCGCGGCTCGGTGACCGTGCTCGTCGCCGCCGTCCTCGGCGTCGGGGTGCTCGTCGCGTCGTCGGCGCTCGCCGCCGCCGGACACCGCACGCAGGCGATCCGGGCCGGGGACGCCGCCGACGCCGCCGCGACCTCGGCCGCTGCGACGTCCATCGGACTCCTGACGGGGTCGCCGTGCGACGTCGCCGAGCGGGTCGCACGGGCGAACGGCTCGACCCTCGTGGCCTGCGACCTCGCTGCCGCGACGGCCCGGGTGCGGGTGGTCGTCGGCTCCGGACCGTTCGCCGTCGGCGCATCCGCGGTCGCCGGTCCGGCGGACGACCACCCCGACCACGGTGTGTATGGTGTGCCTGTCGGCCACCGGTCACCGATGTCCCGGGCGACCCGGACACGCTCGTGTCCAGGGCCGACCAGCACCACGGATCAAGGAGACACGTGCCAGGCACGAAGAAGCTCGTGATCGTCGAGAGCCCTGCGAAGGCGAAGACGATCGCGCAATACCTCGGTGACGGATACGAAGTCCAGGCCTCGGTCGGACACATCCGCGACCTCGTCGAGCCCAAGAACCTGCCGGCCGAGCTCAAGAAGGGCTCCCTCGGCAAGTTCTCGGTGGACGTCGACAACGGCTTCGAGCCGTACTACGTCGTGTCCGACGCCAAGAAGAAGACGGTCGCCGAGCTCAAGCGTGCGCTCAAGGATGCCGACGAGCTCTACCTCGCAACAGATGAGGACCGCGAGGGTGAAGCGATCGCCTGGCACCTGCTCCAGGTCCTCAAGCCGAAGGTCCCCGTCAAGCGGATGGTCTTCCACGAGATCACGAAGGAGGCGATCCAGCGTGCGCAGGAGGCCACCCGTGAGCTCGACACCGCCCTCGTCGACGCGCAGGAGACCCGCCGCATCCTCGACCGCCTCTACGGGTACGAGGTCTCGCCGGTCCTGTGGCGCAAGGTCGCTCCCGGCCTCTCCGCCGGTCGCGTGCAGTCCGCCGCGACCCGGCTCGTGGTCGACCGCGAACGCGAGCGTCTCGCCTTCGTCTCGGCCAACTACTGGGACCTCTCCGCTCGGTTCGAGAAGGCGGGGGAGTCCTCCTTCTCGGCGCGACTCGCCCGGATCCAGGGCACCCGAGTCGCCTCGGGGCGCGACTTCGACGACCGCGGTGCGCTCAGCGGTGACGTCGTGCGTCTGGACGAGGCCGCAGCCGCCTCGCTGACCACCGTGCTCGAGCGCGCCGGGGACGCCACCGTCCGCAGCGTCGACTCGAAGCCGTACACCCGCCGTCCGGCGGCACCGTTCACCACGTCGACCCTGCAGCAGGAGGCAGCGCGCAAGCTGCGTCTGTCGCCGCGGCAGACGGCGCGTGCGGCGCAGACGCTGTACGAGAACGGGTACATCACCTACATCCGTACCGACTCGGTCTCGCTCTCGAAGCAGGCGATCGACGCGGCCCGCAAGCAGGCGGCCGACCTGTACGGCGCCGCGACCGTGCCGGACAAGCCCCGTCTGTACGCGAGCAAGAGCAAGAACGCGCAAGAGGCACACGAGGCGATCCGTCCCTCGGGCGACACCTTCCGCACCCCGCAGGAGCTCCAGGGCACGCTCACCGGTGTCGATTGGCGGCTCTACGACCTCATCTGGAAGCGCACCGTCGCCTCCCAGATGGCGGACGCCAAGGGGTCGACCGCATCGATCGTGCTCGGCATCGCATCGACCGAGTCGGTCGAGGGCATCACGTCGACCGCGAACGGCACGGACGCCGAGTTCACCGCGTCCGGCACCGTCATCACCTTCCGCGGGTTCCTCAGCGCCTACGAAGAAGGCCGCGACGAGGACCGCCACGAGTCGAGCGAGCGTGCCGGTCAGGACGTCGCGCTGCCCGACGTCAAGCAGGGCGAGCACCTCGAGGTGCACGACGTGCTGGCGAAGGGGCACGACACGACGCCGCCGCCGCGCTTCACCGAGGCCAGCCTCATCAAGACGCTGGAAGAGCTCGGGATCGGGCGTCCGTCGACCTACCCGACGATCAGCCCGACGATCATCGACCGCGGCTACGTGTCCCTGCGCGGCACCCAGCTCGTGCCGAACTGGATCGCGTTCAGCGTGGTCCGGCTGCTCGAGGAGTACTTCGGCGAACTGGTGGAGTACGACTTCACCGCCGAGATGGAAGAGGACCTCGACCGGATCGCCCGCGGCGACGCCGACCGGGTCGACTGGCTCAAGGGCTTCTACTTCGGTGGCGGCGACGACGACCAGCGTGGCCTGCGGACCGTCATCGACAACCTCGGTGAGATCGACGCGCGTGAGATCAACTCGGTCGAGCTCGCACCGGGCCTCACCCTGCGGATCGGTCGCTACGGCCCCTACATCGAGGTGCCGAGCGACGACCCGGAGAAGCCGCGTCGCGTCAACGTCCCCGAGGACCTGGCACCCGACGAGCTGACCGTCGAGAAGGCCAAGGAACTCGTCGACGCCCCCGTCATCGGCGACCGCGTCGTGGGCATCAACCCGGACACGGGCAAGGAGGTCCTGGCGAAGGACGGCCGCTTCGGTCCCTACGTCACGGAGCGCACTCCGGAGCCCGAGCCCACCGTCGACCCGAAGACCGGCGAGGTCGTCGACGCCGCAGCCGCCGCCCCGGAGCCCGCAGCGGCCGAGCCCACCGTCGACCCGAAGACCGGCGAGGTCGTCGACGCCGCAGCCGCCGCCCCGGAGCCCGCAGCGGCCGAGGCCCCCGCCGAGACGACGACCGGCAAGAAGGCCCCAGCGAAGAAGGCCCCGGCGAAGAAGGCCCCGGCGAAGAAGACGACGAAGAAGGCCGCGGCGCCCAAGGAACGGACCGCCTCGCTCTTCAAGTCGATGGACCCGGCGACCGTCGACCTCGAGACCGCGCTGAAGCTCCTCGACCTGCCCCGAGTGGTCGGACAGGACCCGGAGACCGGCAACGACATCACCGCGCAGAACGGTCGCTACGGCCCGTACCTGAAGAAGGGGACGGACACCCGGACACTCCCGGGCGAGGACGCGATCTTCGACATCGACCTCCCCGGTGCGCTCGAGATCTTCTCGCAGCCGAAGTACGGCGGCAACCGTGCCGCGAGCTCCGCGCTCAAGGAGTTCGAGGCGGACCCCGTGTCCGGCAAGCCGATCAAGATGAAGGACGGCCGGTTCGGCCCCTACGTCACCGACGGCGAGACGAACGCGACGATCCCGAAGGGCGAGGACGTCGAGGCGGTCGACCACGCCCGTGCGGTCCAGCTCATCGCGGACAAGCGCGCCAAGGGCCCCGTCAAGAAGAAGACGCCGGCCCGACGGGCACCGGCGAAGAAGAAGTGACCGGACGGTTCATCACGCTCGAGGGCGGCGACGGCGCGGGCAAGACGACCCAGGCCGAGCTGCTCTCGGCGTGGCTCGTCGAGCACGGCCGCACGGTCCTGCGCACCCGCGAGCCCGGCGGCACCGACCTGGGTCTCCGGATCCGTGAGATCGTGCTGCACGAGCGCGGGCACGTGTCGCCCCGCGCCGAGGCGCTGTTGTACGCGGCAGACCGGGCACACCACGTCGAGACGGTGGTCCGTCCCGCGATCGCCCGTGACGAGGTCGTGCTGCAGGACCGGTACATCGACTCGTCGGTCGCCTACCAGGGCGTCGCGCGCGGTCTGGGCTCCGAGCACATCCGCTCGGTGTCGGAGTGGGCGGCGGACGGCCTGGCGCCGGACCTGACGATCCTGCTCGACCTCGACGTGACGGTCGGACGCGCCCGGGTCGCCGCGGCCCGTGGTGACACGTTCGACCGCCTGGAGTCCGAGGCCGAGGCGTTCCACGAGTCGGTGCGACGAGCGTTCCTGGACATGGCGGCGGCCGAACCCGACCGCTTCCTGGTGGTCGACGCCGGCGGCTCCACCGAGGACGTGCAGCGTGCGATCCGTGCCGCGGTCGCTCCACTCGTCGCGATCGACCCGGCATGACCGTGGACGCCCGCGTGACGGTGGTCGCCCGCGTGACGGTGGTCGCCCGCGTGACGGTGGTCGCTGACAGGATGGTCCCGTGAGCGTGTGGGACGGCCTGACCGGGCAGGAAGAAGCAGTCGCCTCCCTCCGGAACGCCGCGGAGTCGACCGGCGGCACCGGCGGCATGACGCACTCGTGGCTGATCACGGGTCCCCCCGGGTCCGGACGGTCGAACGTGGCGACGGCGTTCGCGGCGGCCCTCGTGGGCAACGGTCCCGACGACGACCACACCCTGCAGCAGATCACCGCGAAGACCCACCCCGACGTGTCGGTGCTCACGACGCAGCGCGTGATCATCACCATCGACGAGATCCGGCAGCTCGTGACGTCGTCGTACTACTCGCCCTCGGTCGGGCGGTACCGCATCGTCATCATCGAGGACGCCGACCGCATGACGGAACGCACCTCGAACCTGCTGCTCAAGGCACTGGAAGAACCTCCGGAGCGCACGGTCTGGATCCTCTGCGCCCCGAGTGAAGCGGACCTGCTGCCCACCATCCGGTCGCGCGTCCGCTCCGTCCGCCTCCGGGTCCCCGGGATCGAGTCCGTCGCCGACCTGCTCGTCGCCCGCACCGGCATCGACCGTGCCCTCGCGATGGACGCTGCGCGGCAGGCACAGAGCCACATCGGCATGGCGCAGCGCCTGGCGACGAGTGCGGACGCCCGCGATCGTCGCCGCCGCACCCTGACGACCGTGCTCGGCGTCCGGAGCGTCGGTGACGCCGTGATGGCCGCTGCCGACCTGCTCGCCGTCGCCGACGAAGACGCCAAGGCCATCACGCAGCAGCGCGACTCCGAGGAGCGCGACGCCGCACTGCGATCGCTCGGCATCGAACCCGGCGGCACGATCCCGCCGGCCCTCCGCTCGCAGCTCCGGCTGCTCGAGGACGACCAGAAGCGCCGTGCGACCCGCAGCCTGCGCGACGGTCTCGACCGCATCCTGGTCGACGTGTCCTCGCTGTACCGCGACCTGCTCCTGCTCGGTCTCGGTGCCCCGGCGGAACCCGTCAACCTGGCGATGCGCGACCACCTCGACCAAGCCCTGCAGTCGGTCACGCCGGCCGCGGCGCTCGAGGTGCTCGACGCGATCGCCCTCGCCCGGCAGCGGATCGCCGCGAACGTGGCGGCGTTGCTCGCGCTCGAGGCGCTGCTCGTCACGATCGCCCGCGTCCGGCACTGACCGTGACGGACTCTCCCCGCGGCGAGTGGGGCATGGGACAATCACGGCATGCCCGACGCTGAACCCGGCCTGCGCGAACGGAAACGCCGCGCCACCCGCCGCGCCATCCAGGCGGCGGCGCTCCGCATCGCGATCGAGGACGGCCTCGGAGCGGTCACCGTGGACGAGATCTCGCGTCGAGCCGACGTCTCACCCCGCACGTTCTTCAACTACTTCCCGAGCAAGGAACAGGCGATCCTCGGGGACGACCCGGAGCTGCCCGACGACGCCGCGCTGCAGGAGTTCGTCGACGGCGGACCGGACGGCGACCTGCTGTCGGACCTCGGTGCACTGCTCGTGCACTCGACGCAGGAGCTCATCGAGGAACGTGGACTCATCGAGGAACGGCAGCAGGTGCTCCGGGCGAACCCCGAGCTGTTCAGCCGGCGCATGGAGTCGATGAAGGAGTTCCAGGCCGAGATCCAGGCGGCGGTCACCCGGCGGCTCGAGCGCGAGGACCCCGAGCTCGCTGCGGACCCCGATGCGCTCCGCCGTCGGGCGCGCCTGGCGTCGATCGTGGCGCTCGGTGCGCTCCGGCACGCATGGTGGGAGTGGTCCGGGTCCGAGGCCGGTTCGCACCTGGTCGACGAGCTCCGCAGGTCCTTCGCCGAGCTCGGCGTGCTCGTTTCGCGTTCGCTCGTCTGAGCCTGTATAGTCATTGATCGTGCCGCTCCGGGTTCGGAGCGAGCGCGCCGCCTTAGCTCAGTCGGTAGAGCGATTCACTCGTAATGAATAGGTCGTCGGTTCGATTCCGACAGGCGGCTCCGAGGAAAAGCCCCGTTCAGCACGCCCATCCAGGCCTGCCGAGCGGGGCTACTTTCTTTGCCAAGTGCACACAGCAGTGCACACAGCGTTCGCTCCGCGAGGATGCGTACCGCGCCGTCAGCTCGCATTCCATTGCAGACGCGAATGGCCCCCTCGCGACGCGCAGCGTATGAGGGGGCCATTCGATGTCCGGTCTGCCTGACTACTGCGTCAGGTTGTCGGCAGCTCCCTGTAGCCCTGCAGCGTCTGCGGGGGCTGGTTGCTGTACTCGGGGATACCGATGTTCCTGCGGAACGTCAGCTGGGTACCGTTGTAGATCCGGGCCTTGGTGTTGTCGCCAAGATTGACCGACCACCACACCTGCCCTGTGCTGCCGTCGGGCACGGAGACCGTGATCACGTTTGCCATGTCGTCTTCCTCTTCGTCTGTCGGTACGTCGATGGGTTGTGCTGTGCCGGTCGCAAGCGGAGCAGCCTTCAGAATCGCTGTCGGGTCGACGCTCGACCCGTTCTGGTGCATGAGCAGGTGCAGGTGCGGTCCAGTCGAGACTCCGGTGCTGCCGCTGCGACCGATGAGGGTCCCGGCTTGTACGTTCTGCCCGTTTGCCACGTCGATGTACTGGAGATGTCCGTACCCGGTTTCGTAGCCATCGGCGTGCTGGATCCGGACGTAGTTGCCGAAACCCTCGCTGACGGTCGCGCCGTGTAGCCCGGCGAAATTCACGGTGCCGTCCCGCATGGCGTAGACGGGCGTAAGCATGCTCGCTCGGATGTCGACGCCGTCGTGGAACGACCTGACCCCGGTGACCGGATGCGTTCGCCATCCGTACCCGGAGGAGTAGCTCTTAGCCGTCGCCAACGGAAACCACCAAACGGTGGCTGCCGCTGCCGGCCTGGCGCCATAAGCTGCGTCGGCGACGAGGCCAGCAGCCACGATCGCTCCGACCCCTCCGATGAGTCCCCTTCGTGATAGCCCACTAGGTGGATCGATACTGCGTTGTTCGTTCACATCGCTTCCCCTTCCCCAGAGGGTGTCAGCACCGCCCCTCGGTGCTGCCCGCCCCCGAGGGGAACGCTATGGGCATCCTGAGTGCCGCCCTAGCCCCCGAACGGGGGTGCGCCGCCGGCCGGGGTTGAACACGATCGGCCGCACCCCGAGCATCAGGGCGGTCCCCGTCGCGGAGGAGTTTGCGAACCTCTGACGGCCATCCGCGGGGCGCGGACCGGACGGGGCCCGGCCGGAAGTTACAGAACCGTTACTGCCTTCGATCCGCGTAAACGCGCGGAAGTAGCACTAGTGACATTTGACTCCGAGGTGCTTGTGGCACGACGCTCAGGGCATGACTTGGCAGGCGCTCGTGAGCGGACTCAGCGCCGAGAACCGCGCTGAGTTGGCTGCCGCGCTTGCCGACGTCGGAGTAGACGACGGCGAGCCGCTGGAGACGTGGCTACGTCACTGGTTCGCGCACATCCACTCGAAGAAGATCGCCCCGAAGACCATCGCTTCGTACCGGACCAGCATTGAGCAGTACATCGTGCCGGCGATCGGAACCGTAGGACTCCGTGCGCTCACGCCGACCCACGTCGGGCAGGTTGAGGAGTTCATCCGCGGCCGAGGACTGGGTGGCGCCACCGCGCAGCAGGCACACCGGGTGCTGTCCCTCGCCCTTCGTGACGCGATGCGCGACGGACGTGTCACCCGGAACGTTGCACCGCTCGTCGACCAGCCGAAAAAGAAAGCCCCGACGATGACGGTCCTCGACGCGGCCGGTGGAATCCGGCTGCTCGAGACGGTGCAGCATGACCGGCTCGGGTCTCGCATCGCCGCCGCCCTTCTCACCGGCGCACGTCAGGGGGAACTCCTCGGCATCGAACTCGACCGCGTCACCGACGAGCTCGACCTGTCGTGGCAGTTGAAGCGGTTCTCGTGGTCGCATGGCTGCAACCGAGCGAAGCCGTGGGAGGCGGTGTGTCGTGCGAAGCAGGGGGCGAAGTGCCCCGAACGGCACCTGGACGCTCCGGAGGATCAGGAGTTCCGCCACCTGACGGGTGGGTTGTGGTTGTCCCGGCCGAAGTCCGCGGCTGGGTGGCGTGTAGTACCGCTGGTAGAGCCGCTGCGGTCGATCATCGAACGCCGCGTGCAGGTTGCCGCGGAGGAACCCAACCCGCACGGTCTGCTGTGGAGTTCCGATCCGAAGCGAGCCCGAAGCGGCACGGCCCTCGATGGCTCTCCGGTCGACCCACGTGTGGACAACGAGTACTGGCACTCCGTCCTCGACCGTGCCGGCCTTCCAAACGCAACGCTGCACTCGGCACGGCACACCACTGTCGACCTGCTGTACGCAGCGGAGAGCGTCGACGAAGTGACGATCGCGGAGATCGTCGGCCACTCCACGTACCTCATGTCCCGTCGCTACCGCTCGCGGGGGAACCGAGCGCTGCTCCGGGTTGCCCTGGAACGAGCTTACGAACCGCTCATCCGTCGATCATCGGCGTCAGCGGACGTGGCCCTCAACTGAGGGTTACCGACACATGCTCAGCATGGCTAGGCTCACAGCGTTTCGCTCAGCACACCTACAGGAGGACCCGATGCGCAAGTTCGCTCCGGCTATCGCCATCACAGCCGCTCTTCTCGCCGCCTTCGCCCTGGCAGGGTGCGGCGACGCGAGCTCAACGACGAGCTCGGAGAGCGGCGACTCACCCACCACAGCGGCGAAGTCCGAGAACGGCTTCTACAGTGACTTCGGCTCGTTCAAAGCCGTCGAGAAGACGGGCACCACTGATGGTGTGATCACGCTTCCCGACGCGAAAGCAGGCATCGTCACCTCGACGTTCACTGGCGAAGGGAACTTCGCCATCCAAGCACTCGATGCCTCCAATCAGCCCACCACGGACCTGATTGCTAACACAATCGGGAACTACAATGGCACCGCTGCCTACGGCCTCGCGGGACTTGGCGAAGCCCCGAAGACCTTGAAGGTGACGGGTACCGGCCAGTGGACTATCAAGATCAGCCCGGTCAGCTCAGCCACCACACTCCCGAAGACCGGTAGCGGGGACGGCGTCTTCAAGTACGCCGGTCCAGCCGCAACGTGGAAGATCGCGAATGCCGGTGGCGAGGGGAATTTCGCCGTCACACAGTACGACGAGAGCGGCATGCCAAACCTCGCCGTCAACGAGATCGGCGCCTACACGGGGTCAGTCCCAGCGAACGCAGGCCCTTCGATCGTGACAATCATCTCCGACGGTAACTGGTCCCTCGGCTGAGACGAGTTGCGTTAGGGCCGGGTCGGGAGGATACCAATGAACGAAGCGAAAAACACAGTCGACGGGGGCACGATCACGGCGTCGGAACTCCGTGCCAGCCCCCGGTTGCAAGAGATCAGGGTCGGTCTTCGATGCATCGCATGTAACGCCGAGGCCTTCTTTCGCAATCGAGCGAAAAACGGTCGGACAGAGTGCTTCGGTGCGCGTCCTCACCGACCAGGCTGCACCTTGGGTACCACCAGCGAGGGCCGGGAAGAACGTAGAGCGCTCGTCCTCCAGGACAGGCGTGACATGTCCGAGGATGAGTTTTCCCTCATCCCGGTCCAGCGGACCGCGCAACAAGGCTTTGCCCATGTCACGCACGATCCAGACGCCCCGCTGGATCCAGATGGACGCGCAAAGCGATCGGCCAAGGATGGACCTGCCTCCGGCCCGGCGTCGGTACCCCGTCGAAGCCTCAGCACCGTCCACAGAATGCTCCGCCGGGACGGAAGTTTCCGGAACTCACGGAAGTCGATCGACCTGCCAGACGGATCGCATCGTTCCGTGCGCGCTGCATGTGTCGAAAGCAGCGACGTGATCGAACGCCACCGTAGGAACTACCGTATCTACTGGGGAACAGTGCGGTATGCCCAGGCCAAGGACGGGGCCTACTGGCTCAACACCGCGCGAGGCAAACCGCCGACGGTCGTCCTCAAGCCGGATCAGATGGCGGTGCTGATGAGGCAGAAGGGTTTCGAGGCCACCGAGGACCTCGAAGGTGCTTCGTTTGCGACTTGGGCGAAGATGGGTATGCAGGATTCAACGGGGAGATTCTTCCTGCATGTCAATGATCTGGAGTGGTTCGATCTTCGGCTCAATGATGAGGACGACGGCTTCGACGAGTGACGTGACTCTGCGGTGCATCAAAAGCGCATGGCGATGTCTAGAGAAGCGGCCCGACCTGCGCTCACCCGAAGAGCAATAGGTCGGGCCGCCCTGACCCCTGTTACAGCAGGCATTCGAAGCCGACCTCAACTCAGATTGCTGTGAGGTAGAGATCGAGGGTTCGGGGTGCCCTTGACAGGTTCGGGTCTCCGTCCGGGGCACCCCGGGTGCGCACGATCCGATGTAGCCGTAGCGATCAGGCATGCAGTCGAATTCGCCACTCAACGGGGGCGAGTGTCACGCAGCCAGGGTCGCCGCGGAGCGCACCCGCCGAATGTACCGCTCTGACTTGACCTGCTGTCAGGTTTCGCCCCGAAGGTGGGGTGCCGACGCTTTCCCTGGCCGTCGGCACCCCTGGCGGACCTGACCCGAACAGACCCGCCACGTCCTACTGTGCACCGTGCGACACGTGTTGTTCTAATCCGGGACCGGCTGACGTGGCGCGTGGACTGGCTGTGACTACAGATGCGGGATACAGCGGGCGGCTGCTCTTCCACCTCGGCAAGACGGGGTCTATCGTCGGGTCAAGCCCGGTTTGAGCTTGCTCCTGGGTGAGGGTCCGCGGTCCTCGCGGGCCCGGGGGAGTGGTGCCGACAGTGATCGATCAGGGTGGCGGCACCACTCCCACAACACGTCGCGAAACTCCGTGACAGGCCGAAACGACCTCCACTTCTGCAGCTCGGCCCTCCGTAACAGTGGCCACCCCCGCACGTAGGCTCGACCCGTCGGGGTTTCCTGTCCGGTACCCCGACGGGTCGGATGCGTTTTCGTCGAGCGCATCCAGTTGGGCCGTCACTCTCTGCCAAAGAGCGGTGACGGCCCAGCACATTCAAACACCCCCTGTTCGAGGGGCACTGAGTCTGGCAGCATAGAGCTAACCGGTCATGCCGGTGAGAGTGCCTCCCCACCTGATCCGGGGAGGACAACGCTCGTCCTACGGGGACGGGCCTTCGTCACGGAGGCACGTCCCCGCAGTCGAACCGGACCGGGTTGTGCGGGGGCGGCTCGATGGCGGAGTCCTATGCTGCGGTATGCCTAGTGGAGACCTTGAGCGCCTCGGCATCGATCGAGACCGGTACCGAGCGCGCATCGGACGCACCCTCGATTTCCTCGAAGGGCACTACCGTCAGCCACTCACCGTGCACGACGTCGCACGCTCGGGCGACTGGTCCCCGCGGAGCATGCAACAAGCGTTCAGCCTCCAACTCGGCACCACCCCCTTCGTGCTTCTGCGCCGGCTCCGTCTCCAGTACGCCCACGACCGCCTGGCAAATCCGTACTGCTGGGACAGCGTCGCTACTGCCGCCAGATCAGTCTCAATCTCGCACCTTGGCCGCTTCTCCGCGTACTACAGCGCTCAGTACGGCGAGCTGCCATCCGAGACTCGCGCACGCAGCCAGCGAGTTACGAGGTAGGCTCCACGGTCGCTGCTCGCTCAGCGCGAGCCACGCGATCGACCGTTGGTGATGCCATCGGCGCGACGGCAGCACGATCGGTCGGCGGCGTCAGGTCGGTGAAGAAGTCACGGAACATCGACGAGTCTTGGTGCACATACTCTCCGCGCTTGGACCGGCGACGAAGCCCCCGCAACGTCTGAACGCGAACCGGATCCACGCCAGCCATGCCCTCGTACTTCGAAGCGGCCATAACTACTCCTTCTGTCGCCTCCAGCACCAGTATCGTCGGCACCGCACGCGCTGTCCGCCGAGGCCGCACCAGTTGTCCACTGGGTGCTCCCACCAACCATGAGAGGACTGCAGCTCTCGACCGGATTCTTGAGGTCGAGGCGCACGTCATCGCGTACACCGAGCGCGCTGCGCTCGTCGAGTGGGGGTTCTCGCAAGCTGCCGAGTGCGCATGGGTCTGGCGGGATGCTGTCCGACCAAGCAGGATGTGACGGTGCCTCGTTCTAAGAGCTATGACGCCACGACCATCGACCTTCTCGAGCAGTGGGACTTCCTGAAGCTCTCCATGGATGCCTACGACGAAGGTCGAGAGCACGAGGCGAAGCGCCTCGCGGTCACAATCCGAGTCCTGGTTCATGACCATGGTGGGACGAGCCTGCTGACGCAGCTCGGCAAGCGGGATCAGATGGAGTGGTTCACCTCCGGAGCGGTTGACCCGCACAACCTCCTGCCCTCGCAGCAACTCACGTGGATGCAGGTTGAGGCGACTGAAAACGGGAGCAAGATGTCGTACCAGCCGTACAGCGAGGCGGACCTGCAAGCGTTCCCGAACGAGTGGGTCGATTTCGAGACGTACTGGAACGAGGCCGTGATCGAAGACGGGCGAGGGATCTCCTTCTCTCGAAGGAACCTCGTGCTGATGCTCGGGAACCGTTCCGGCGGGGCCCATGTGGGCAAGCTCGAGGCCGCGGAGCGCTCGCTTGCCAGTGGAACTGAGTTCGGTTGGGCTTTCGTCGTCGGTGACGCCGTTTCGCCGTTCCACGACAATCCGGTTCCAGCCTCCGTCCGCTCCATGGCCGGCGAGATGGATCTCACATTGCGCCACAACGCTGAACTCTTGGGGGTAGAGGAAAGCGACCTCGCCCGTCCCAACGACGCGTCCTATCTGGCCGAGGCGACCGATGGGGCCGACAACGACGAATGACCCCCTCGAGTTCCCGAAGGAACCCGAGGGGGTCGTAGCGGCTGCGCCTAGGTAGAACGGACCAGAACGAGGCCGAGGAAGCCTAGCGTGGGCCCGGTGTCGGACCCGTTCGACGCGAAGCGCTGCACACGGATGTGATTGAGCGCGCCGCGGGTGTTCTGCCGTCGGCGCATGATCTGCACCGATGACAGCTGATTCACCGTTCCGGACATCTGCACGAGGGTGTCCGCTGGGTTCTCGTCTCCCGCGCTCAGCAGGGAG
The DNA here is from genome assembly GCF_902706105.1 of Curtobacterium sp. 18060. Taxonomy (NCBI): domain Bacteria; kingdom Bacillati; phylum Actinomycetota; class Actinomycetes; order Micrococcales; family Microbacteriaceae; genus Curtobacterium; species Curtobacterium sp. 18060. The sequence continues at coordinate 59,848 of NZ_CACSJV010000019.1, forward strand.
CCGACAGCGACCTGCGAGCGGTTCGTCGTGAAGTACGCGGTCCCCGTCCCGGCGCCGAGCTGTGTGAAGAGCATCTCCACGGAGAAGCTGTTCCAGTCATCCGGCACACGGAACGAGCACTGCACTTGAGTCGGCGTATCTGGACCCATCTGCCACACCGGGAACCTGCTTCCGGCACCGGCAGGCAGGAGGACCGCGGTCGTCCCGGATGAGGGAGTCGTGAAGCGTTCCGGTCCGAACCAGAGCCGCGGCTCGCTCACTCCTCCGCGGCCCAGCGCCCGGCGACGGAGGACGATCACGGTGTCCGTCGTTGACCACGAGTCCGAGGAGGCCAGGGTCGCGGCGTAGCTACCGTCGCCGAGCTGCTGCAACGTGACCGGGCTGCCCGTCGCGAGGTTGTACGCATCCTCGAACGCGATCGCAGCGACGTCCGATGGCGCCGGCAGCGTGACTGTCTTCCCCGACGTCGGCGGGGTGAGGACGTGGATGTACTCTTTCGACGCATCCGCGGACGTCGTCGCAACGAACCCGTTGGGCACGGCAGACAGCTTCGCCGTGTTCGGCGTCACCCAGGAAGTCGACGGTCGCGTCTTCTTGATCGACTCAGCCAGCGCGGCGATCGATGCACCGAGCGTCGTCATGGCGTCCTCGAGGCCGGGCTCCCAGATGGATGCCGACTTCCCGGCGTACGGCCCGATCGCCCACGCAGTTCCACCGCCGTTCGTGTTCGTACCCGCCTGCAGCACCGTGTAGCGGAACATCTCGGCAGGCGTGTACTTCACGGCCGAGCTGTACGACGCGGGCGCCGTGGCCCACCACTCCGCGTACCGCGACTCGATGATCGCGACCTGCGAGTAGCCAGACAGCAGCTGCGTGGCATCCGTCGGCGGGGCGATGTACTCCCGAGTGCGGTGCTGGACGAGGTTGGGGATCGGGGTGGCGTCGTCGTTGTTGCCGCCGTTGCCGACGATCACACGGCGTGCGTTACCTGCCAGGAGCGCCGGCTTCAGGGTGGTGAGGTTGATGCGGGTTTGGAACTCGGCGGACTGGACCATGTCGATCCAGTACCCGTCGATGCCGGTGCCGTACCGGCTCCCCATGTCCGTGAGGATCGACGTGACGAACGTGTTCCAGGTGGCGTACCCGCCAGTCGAGTCGTTCCAACCGGTCGTGGTCTGCTCGGCGCTCGTCAGGTCGTTGCCGTCGGTGAGGTGCACGTACAGCAGCAGCTTGATCCCATAGGGCCTCAGCGCGGTGATGAGCTTCTGAATTGCGTCAGTCTGCGCGGTGTGGCCTGTCAGGTAGGAGTCCATCGCGGCGTTCGGGCCGAGGATGTTCATCGCGTAGTGCCAAGCGGTGAAGATGACGTACTCGACGCCGAACTTCGCGCAGTTCGCTGCGAACGTGTCGGCGTCGAACGCCGCGGCCATGCCCTCAGTGGTGGTCTGCTTCGTCCCGTTCGCAGTGATGGTCTGCGGGTTGGCGGTGCCACCGAACGTGTAGTGGCAGAACAGGCCGTACCGGGCACCATCGAACCAGGTGATCGGTGCTTTACCGATGCTCTCAGGGCTGACGACACGGATGGGCTTAGACACAGGTCAAACTCCGATCTGCAAGACGGGTGTGCCGTCAGCATCGGTGGAAATGGTCGCGGCGGACGTTGCTTCCGAAGCCGCCTCTTTTGCCGCATCAGCGGCAGTCGTCGCTATGGCCGCGCCTTCCGCCGTTTCCGGGTCGGCGAGGTTCGCAGCGAGCGCTTCACGAACATCGTCCGGCAGTTGCCCGGTGACACCTGCGGTGATCGCTGATGCGAGGTCCGGCCACATCGTGTAACCGTCACCGATCTTGATGACCCGCGACGTCTCGTCGTACCCCCACTCACCAGAAGCGAGCGGACGCTGACTGTTCTCCCACGCGTCCGCGTTCCCGCGCCGCACCACAATCGTGGCGTAATCCGTTGCCATGCTGGCCTCTCCTCAAGTCCTGTGATGCGTCAGACGGGACTGCTGCAGGTTGGGTTGACTCGTTGGTTTAGGCCGCGAGTGCTGCCTGTGGGTTGATGATTGCTTCGTACTCGATGGGCGTCAACTTCCCGAGACCGCGCTGTCGGCGCTTTCGGTGGTAGG